>JACMKY010000691.1 GCA_014379925.1 Cytophagales bacterium
CAGGATCAAGACAACGGCCTTCACCGTGAAAGCCAATCCAATGTTTTGCCACACGATCCGGTTGGTTTGCTGGCCGATGCGGATGGCAGTGGCAATCCGGGAGGGCTGATCGTTCTGAGTAACCACGTCCGCCGTTTCGATGGCAGCATCCGAACCCAGGCCGCCCATAGCCATTCCCACGTCGGCCAGCGTGATCACGGGCGCATCGTTGATGCCGTCACCCACGAAAACCACCATTTTCCCTCTCTTTTTAATTCCTCCGCCTTGTTGACCTTGTCCTCCGGCAGCAGACCGCCGAAGGCTGCGTTGATGCCCAGTTTCCGGGCCACCTCGTCCACCACCGATTGCTTCTCCCCCGAAAGCATCACCAGGTTCTTTACCTTCAGGTCGCGGAGCTGCTGCATAGCCAGTGAGGCGTCTTCTTTGATCTCATCGGCGATGGTGAGGTATCCGGCGTATTTTCCCTCAACGGCCACCACCACGATGGTATCCTGGATTTCCTCCACTTTCTGGTCGTAGGCAACTCCGTACTTTTGAAGCAGTTTGAGGTTACCCGCCAGCGCCGCTTTTCCGTCCACTCTATTTAGTAAATCAAAAATATTTTTTAGATTAGTCTAATTTTAAATTTGTATGTCGATTTTCTAGGTCCAGCGTAGAGCGCCCCGTTGCTTGCTGTACCTGATTTGCGTTGATCGCACTAATCTTCGATTGATGAAAACAAGGCCGAGTAATAGCAGCAGCGTTTCGATTATTATTTAATTATACAAATTAATAAATATGACAGTCAGGCTCGTACTGGTTAGCAGGCATACCGACGTCACTTAGGAATCAGGTTTGTTTGCAGCAGGCCGAAAGTCAGCAACTATTGTCTGAAAAGGTGTCCGGTCTGGCCTTATGGATGCTTGTCGGCACTTTGATTGTGCAGGATAATGCCTTTGAAAAAATTGGCCCTGTTAGCTCACGGTCCTTGTGGCATCAAGTGATTGCGGCAGGACATCATACGCCTATTGGTGCCACAAGCGCGGATCAATCACCAACGCCTTTTCCTCGATCACTCGTACGCTCTTGTATTGTGCATGGGTGGGATGAAGCAGGTAATTGATGCCGTCCGGCATCACCGAGGAAGGTACGCCCAGTGCCAGCACATCCGGATCGGCCAGCCAGTCAGTTAAAATCGTTTGGCTTCGGGCGTAGGCGTTCTCATTCCAATAGGCAGGCAATTGGTCGGAGGTCAAAACGCGCCGGCTTTCATCCGGGATCTCCAAGCTGAAAAGCCGATAAGTGGGCAATTCGTCGTAGGGTACCCGAGGCATGTGGACCAGGATCTCCACTAAAGCCAAGGCCGGGTGTTCGGCCGTGTACAAGATACCCACGCCGGGTGGGTTCCAGCGACCCCCGTTCAACCACGTACCCGTTACGTCCAAAGGCTGGTTGGCATACTTCTGCCGGACAACCCGAAAAACCAGTGCCATCCCTTAGCCGAAGATGCCGTGATCAATTCGGCCTAATACCCGATCGACCAAGGTGTAGCCGGTGACGGTATCCAAGGTTTGCAGGGGAGTTTGGTACTCCAACTCCCGCAAGGGGGAACGCAACCAGCCCAACACCGTAGCCGCTCGCCCGTCGAAGGTATCCAAGGCGTGCTGCAGTAGGTTATCCAGTAGGAGCAACCGTTCGGAAGCGTGCTGGCTGATGCGTTGGTCGGTTTTCAATCGATGGAGGTAGGAGGCGGACAAGCCCAGCGCCGCCGCCATCTCCTTATCAGTCAGGCCGACCAGTTTCGCGACGCGATCAGCTTCGGCCCGGAGCACCCCTTGCCGGCTGCGGGTGATGATATCCTGTTCGCTCAGCAGACGACCCGGCGAGAAGTGGTTCTGCGGGGTTGTGGGCGGTGCAATGGCCATAGCAATGAACTTTTTCACTAAGATAAATACATAAGTTCACTACGTCAAATTTGTTTGACCGCAATCTGAACACCGGGCTGCGTTCGGGTGATCGGGTTCAACCCATTGACAAAATAAAAAAGAAGGGAAACGAACTTTACTGCTTTATATACTGTACCATTCAGTACAGTATGGGTTGTGTTTGAACAACGGTATCTTCAGAATGGCGGGGCGGAAAAAAGAATTCGAAGAAGTAGAAGCGATCCAACAAGCGCTCAACCTGTTTTGGTCGAAGGGCTACGAAGCTACTTCGACCGAAGAACTACTCGGGGTGATGAAGCTGGGTAAAAGCAGCTTCTACCATTCCTTCGGCAGCAAGAAGGATTTGTTCATCCGGGTCCTCGATCACCTCTACGATTCCTACGTGCGGACACTGCAACGCGCCACCGAGCAGAGTGCTAATCCGATGGAACCGATCAAGGAAAGCCTGCGTCAGGTGGCCAAATCACCAACTGATCCGAAATGGGGCTGCTTTTTTGGCAATACGCTGGCGGAGATGGTCAACGTGGACAATGAGTTGCGGGACCGGGCCGCCCGTTATTTGCGTGGTCTGGAAGAGGTTTACTACCGGGCCATCGGTCAGGCCCAGGCGCAAGGCCGAATGCGTAACCGCACGGATGCTCGCTTGCTGGCGCAGTACCTGACCAACCTGTGGAACGGGTTGAACATCTCCCAGCGGTTGTACGCCGAACCGGAGTTGGGGCGCATCCTTGACGTTGCCTTGCAAGTGGTCGACTAATTTTTTTATCCAATATTGTACCAATCGGTACACAATTAGTGTTCAATTTCACCTTTAACAACCGTTACCTATGATCGAGTACAAAACCGTTTCAATCCAAGGATTGGACCTCTTCTACCGCGAAGCCGGTTCCCCCGGCAACCCCACCTTGCTCTTGCT
This sequence comes from Cytophagales bacterium, assembly GCA_014379925.1. Taxonomy (GTDB): domain Bacteria; phylum Bacteroidota; class Bacteroidia; order Cytophagales; family ES-bin-26; genus ES-bin-26. Next base: position 2,842 of record JACMKY010000691.1, read on the forward strand.
GCACGGCTTCCCCACCTCCTCGCACATGTTCCGCAACCTGATGCGGGACCTGGCCGGTGATTACCACCTGATTGCCCCCGACTACCCGGGCTTCGGGTATTCTTCGTTCCCCTCGCCGCAGAACTTCGAGTACTCCTTCGAGTCGCTCTACCGCGTGGTGCTGGACTTCGTCGATGCCATCGGCCTGGACCGCTTTTCGATCTACATCCAAGACTACGGTGCCCCGATCGGCCTCAAGCTCGCTTCCCGCCATCCCGACCGCATCCAGGCCATCGTCAGCCAGTCCGGCAACGCATACATGGAGGGCTTCACCCCCTTCTGGGAGCCGCTCTTCGCCTACGCCACCAACCCCGGGCCCGACACCGAGCCGGGGGTGCGGGCCTACCTGACCGCGGAAGCCAACCACTGGCAGTGGACGCACGGTACCCGTGACCGGCAGGCCATCTCGCCCGACACCTGGACGCTGGCCACCGCCAACCTCGACCGCCCGGGCAACCGTGAGGTCCAACTGACCTTGTTCCACGACTACCGCCTCAACCTGGACGCCTATCCCGACTTCCAGCAGTACTTCCGTACCCACCAGCCGCCGATGCTGCTGGTGTGGGGGGAACACGACGAGATCTTCGGGCCGGAGGGCGCCCGGGCGTTCCTCAAGGACCTGCCCGATGCCGAGCTGCATCTGCTGGATACGGGCCACTTTGCATTGGAGGAAGACGGGGCCGAGATTGCCCGCCTCGTACGCGATTTTCTGGCGCGCAAGCTCCAAGCCGGCGATAGATAAGATAGCCGCTGCTTGATATCAAGCGGGTTGGAGGGTCCTGCCAAACTCTCCAACCCGTTTCCCACCCTTCGTCTTCCGGTTATGATCCGTCACCGTACCCTTGCCCTGCGGGGCATCAACCTGTTTTACCGCGAAGCCGGCTCGCCCCACAACCCGGCGCTGCTGCTGCTCCACGGCTTCCCTTCCTCCTCGTTCATGTTCCGCAACCTGATGCGCGATTTGGCGGACCGCTACTACCTGATCGCCCCCGACTATCCGGGCTTCGGCCACAGTGACGCCCCGGATCCGGGCCGCTTTGCCTACACCTTCGAAAACTTGGCCCGCCTGATCGGGGAACTGGTGGATCACTTGCCGATTGACAAACTGTCGCTGTACGTCTTTGACTACGGGGCTCCGGTGGGCTTCCGCTACCTCGTGCAGGAGCCCCAGCGGTTGCAATGCCTGATTGTGCAGAACGGCAACATTTACGCCGAAGGGGTGGGCCCGATCCTGCGGGAAACCAAAGCCAACCTGGATGCCGGCACCCCGGAGGCGCTCCGAAAGGTGATGGACCAGTTCGAACTGCCCTACACGATGTTCGAATACCTGCACGGGGCAACCGATGCCTCGCTGATCGCCCCGGACGGCTACACCCTCGACCAGGCCCGGATGGACCGTCCGGGCAACAAGGCCATCCAGTTCCAACTCAAATCGGATTACCGCACCAACTTTCCCCTCTATACCCAATGGCAGGCATTCCTGCGCCGGGTTCAACCACCGACGTTGGTGGTTTGGGGGGAGAACGATCCGATTTTCACCAAGGCCGGGGCGTTGGCCTACCAAAGGGATTTGACGGATGTGGAATCCCATTTCTACGCCACGGGGCACTTTGCCCTCGAGGAGTACGGGGAGACGATTGCGGCCACCATCCGGGATTTCCTGGCTCGCAAGCTCCGCTGACCAAACCCGACTGATTCGCGTGGACACCGATGACGCCTTGCTCTTGTTTGTTGCCGGCCTGGTGGGGGGCATCCTCAACGCGGTAGCGGGGGGAGGCGGCCTGGTGGCCTTTCCGGCCCTGGTGTTGACGGGGGTGGGCGGGACGGTGGCCAACGCCATCAATATGGTGGCCCTCTGGCCGGGCAACCTGGCCAGTCTGGCGGCTTACCGGCTGGATTTCACTCCCCACCTGCGCTCATTGCTGCCGCCAGCGATTGCCATTATGGCGGGTGGCTGGCTGGGTACCCACCTGATGCTGTCCACCCCGAGCGGGGTGTTCTTCCACCTGGTGCCCTACCTGCTGCTGCTGGCAACGGCAACCCTGGCCGCCGGCCCGTTGCTCAACCGGTGGTTACTGGCCTCCCCGGTTGCCCTGGGCAAATGGCAGGAGGGCAGTATGCGGGTGGGCGGCATGGCGCTGGTGGGGATTTACGGGGGCTACTTCGGGGCCGGGCTGGGCATCTTCGTGCTGGCCATTCTCTCCGTGAGCGACCAGCGGCCAGTAGGGGCCACCAACGCCCTCAAAGTGGCCTTGGTATTCTGCAACAACGGCGTGGCTGCCATCACTTATATTCTTTCGGGACTGCTGCTGTGGCCTCAGACGTTGATTATGCTGGCCGGGGCGGTGTTGGGTGGTTACGGGGGTGCCTACTATAGCCGCCGGATAAATCCCCGCCTCCTTCGATGGCTGATCATTGGAGCCGCCAGTCTGTTGACCGTCTATTTTTTTGCCTGCTTACATTAGGAGAACTGCCGATGTTGTGTTCTTTCAGGGTCTGGACAGGTCCTTTCAAATCAAATAATTATGCAAACCTTAATCAAAATTGTGTAAAACCCTCCCTTTCTTCCGCGCGTAACTCCAATCGACCCTCTCACCAACTAAACTCCTGCGTTTATGGCTCATGAGAAATATCAGGATTGCATCGACGCCTGCGTCGCCTGCGCTACCGAATGCGAACACTGCGCTACCGCCTGTTTGGGGGAAGAAGACGTGAAGATGATGACCCGCTGCATCCAGTTGGACCGGGACTGCGCCAAAATTTGCTTTACGGCGGCGGCCTTTATGGCCAGTGACAGCCAATTCGCCACGCAAATTTGTGCCTTGTGCGCCGATATTTGCGATGCTTGCGGCGCGGAATGTGAAAAGCACGCCGGTCACCACGATCACTGCCGCCAGTGTGCCGAGGCGTGTCGCAAGTGCGCCGAAGCTTGCCGGAGTATGGTGGGAATGCGCGCTTGAGCAACCAGCCCATGGATCTTGCGCGGCCCTGGCTTCCCTCATCGGATAAGTCAGGGCTTCTTCATTTCGGTAAAAGAGCCAAAATTTTGTACATCATCCCAAAAATTGGGTAAGGATTGATCCCTTCTACCGAACGAGATTTGCATCAACCGTACCATGCTTTACCGATTTGTCATTCCAATTTGATACCGAGAAAAGGAGCAAACACTGCTACTTGTACGCTCCATTCATTTATTTCCATTGTCCTAACCCGTACAATAATGGACCCGCACGCTAACCATGGGCATCATCAAGGGCCCAGCAATGTCCACCAACATTCAACCACCCCCGTCAGGGACAATGCTGAACCGTCCCCCTGGCGGCTGGCCCTGAGTGCAACCTGGCACTGTTTACTGGGATGTGGTTTGGGAGAAGTACTGGGGATGGTTATTGGAGCCGCTTGGCAGCTCGACAATACCACTACGATTGTGATCAGTGTCATCCTGGGATTCACCGGAGGGTTTGCCCTGGGCATCATTCCCCTGAGGAGGGCCGGATACGCGTACGGAAGGGCTTTCAAGCAAGTACTCCTGGCCGAAGGACTGAGTATAGCCGTGATGGAAACGGTGGAGGTGCTTACCCAGGTACACACGCCCGGGGTGATGGAGGCGGGTATCGCGGATGCCAGGTTTTGGTTGGGGATGCTGCTGGGACTAATGGCCGGCTTCATCGCCGCCTTTCCGGTAAATTATAACCTCGTGAAAAGAGGGGTTCGCCACCAGCATTGACTAGCTTCCCATTTTTAAGCACGGCTTGATCCATCAACCAAGTTGAAAGTGCGTTATGAAAATGACAGGCCGCCTAACCACCTCAGAGTGATCATTTTCGGTCAACTTTTTGTTTTCAAGGGATAGATTCAAAGGGGAGTACATGGCAACCGACACCTTGCACATCAAGAACATGGTTTGTGACCGCTGCATTAAAGTGGTAAAAAACGAATTAGCCAACCTGGGTTTGCCGCCTGAGCGCATTAAACTGGGCGAAGTCCGGCTCCGTGAACCCGCTGACGAGGAAAAAATAGGGCAACTGAAATCCGCATTGGCCAAACATGGATTCGAACTACTCGACGATAAAAAAGCCAAGATGATTGACCGGATTAGAAGCATTGGTATTCGAGACCGACAACCCAGAAATAGTATAACTCCTACCGGTAATCCTGTAAAGCGTTGGTCGGCCGGGGCCCGTAACTTTGCGCAACAGAACCGGTAAGTGATACGGAAGTTTTAAATCTTTTAAAGTTATGGATGCAGACCCCCTTGTTTCGGTAAGTAAGCCTTCCCAGAAAGCCGGTACGAGCAAAATCACCCTACCCGTTACCGACATGACTTGCGCCGCTTGCGCGGTGAGTGTGGAATCGGTGCTCAAGGCGCAGGAAGG
>JACMKY010000692.1 GCA_014379925.1 Cytophagales bacterium
ACGGTCGGCAAATTTCCAGTTCGCCATCGTCCGCCCAGGTCCGGCGAAGTGCCCCGGGTATGGTCCTGAAAAAATCATCGCTCAAAAAAGCCGCGTCCTGGTCAAACAGACGCGGCTTTTTTGGGTGGTTTACCGGAAGTCAAAACACGGGTTTAGAAAGTGCGCTTCCCGCCCCCACAATGGAAGAGTTTCGGCAGCAGAAGCAATCCGTCAACGGTGAGTCAGACCAAAAAGGCTATTGTTCACCCAAAATGGTGTCAATGGCCGCCAGCTCCGACGGGTCAAACTGAATGTTGGTCAGTGCCGGTAGTGAATCGGTGATTTGCGCCGGTCGGCTAGCCCCGATCAACACTGACGTAACGCGCGGATCTTTCAGCAGCCAGGCCAGGGCCATCTGAGCCAGCGTTTGCCCGCGTTGCCGGGCCAGTTGGTCAAGCTGGCGGAGTTGCTCCCGCGCCTGGGGCGTAAGCTGGCTTGGCGGCAAAGCGCCGGGCAATTTGGCTGCCCGCGAGTCGGCGGGAATGCCCGTCAGGTATTTGTCCGTCAGCAGCCCCTGGGCCAACGGCGAAAACGGAATGCAGCCCACGTTTTCCCGCTCCAACAAGTCGAGCAATCCGTCTTCCACCCACCGGTCGAGCATCGAGTAGCGGGGCTGGTGAATCAGGCAGGGCGTGCCGAGTTGCCGCAGGAGTTGAACTGCGTGGGCGGTTTGGTCGGGTTGGTAATTCGACAAGCCAACGTACAGCGCTTTACCCTGACGAACCAGGTGGTCAAGCGCCGTTACCGTTTCTTCGAGTGGGGTACCGGTATCGGGACGGTGGTGGTAGAAAATATCCACGTAGTCCAGTCCCATTCGTCGGAGGCTCTGGTCTAAACTGGCGACTAAATACTTGCGGGAACCTCCGTCGCCGTACGGCCCGTCCCACATGCCGTAACCGGCTTTGGAGGAAATGACCAGTTCGTCGCGGTAGCCCCGGAAGTCATCCCGGAGGATGCGGCCGAAGTTTTCCTCGGCCGAACCGGGAGGGGGACCGTAGTTGTTGGCCAGATCGAAATGCGTAATACCGTGGTCGAAGGCGGTGTGCACGATCTGGCGGCAGGTAGCCAGTGGGTCAACATCCCCGAAGTTGTGCCATAAGCCCAGGGAAATCGCGGGGAGTGACAGACCGCTGCGCCCGCAACGACGGTAGGCCATGGCTTGGTAACGGTCCGGGTGGGGGGTGTAAGGCACGGGGCTAATTGAGTTAGATGAATACGCGCGTGCCGGAATAGTTCTGGCGGAACTCGCGGGGAGTGCAGCCGTTCTTTTTTCGGAAAATCCGGTTGAAATAAGACAGGTTATTGAAACCGCACTTGTAGGAAACTTCGGCGACGGTCTGGGTGGTGTCAATCAGCAGGCGGGACGCGTGGCCAAGCCGGATTTCGTTCAGGCTATCCACGAACGTCTTTCCCGTGCGTTTTTTGATAAACCGACTGAAGGAAGCTTCCGGCATACTGACCTCCTTGGCCACGTCGGCCAGCGAAACCTCTTTGTCGTAGTTTGCCCGCATCAGCGCAAACGCTTTTTCAATCCGGCGGCTGTTGTAGTTGATCTGATCGCTGCTGAAGGAAGCGTTGGAGAGCGTTCGCATATTCCGTGAAACGGACAGGTCGTGCAGAATCGACATCAGTTCCAGTACGGAGTCGAAGCCACTCTTCCGGGTCAGGGCTTCGAAGCGCGGCCTGATGGTTTCCGTTAGCTCCTGCGAAAACAGAATGCCCTTGCCCGAACGCTCCAGTAACCGCCGAATAAAACTCAACTGATTGCGTCCCAGCAGCTTTTCATCGAACAGGTCGCGGTGAAACTGAATGGTAATCTCGTGAATGTCTCCGCTGTCACACTGGTGCGTAAACCAGCCGTGCGGTAGGTTGCTGCCCACTAAAACCAGTTCCAGGTTGGCGATCACGTCGGAGTGATCGCCAACGATGCGCTTGGCCCCTTTCGCATTGGCAATAAAGTTCAGTTCAAATTCTTCGTGGTAATGCAGGGGAAAAGTAAACTTCTTTTTGATGCGGGAAAACAGCGTAAAACAATCATTCTCCGTAAGGGGAGTGACTTCGCGGTAAACTGCGCTCATGGACGGGCAAGTGGTTAAGAGAGGTAAAAAGAACTGTAAATATACTGACGGCATTGGTAAAAAAGTTTGTCGTACCCATCAGGTATTTCTGGCTGTCTGGTGCATAAATAAAGTTTAGTTTATAAAATTTGTAAATATATTTATAATATCGGATTGTTGATGCCGACAAATAAAACCGCATCACGAAGAATTCTTTAATAAAACGTTAAAAAAGTATTACCCAAACTTGGGTTTAGCAATATAAATTTGTCACGGTGAATTTAAATCATGGGCTAGATTAAAGGGCAATTGAGGCAAACGATAACCAAGCTGGTTGCGGGTTGCCAACCAGGTTAGATCAGCAACGTTGCGTACGATGCAAATGGCGGTTCTCGGCAAAAAGACCGCGGCCGAACGCTTGTACGAGGCCCCACAACCCACTCAATAAAGCTGCTACCTGATTAAGCCTGCCCATGAATTTATCCCCGCTCGACATTGGCATCATCGTCACTTACCTGGTGGCCGTTATTGTCCTGGGCCTGGTCCTCAAAAAGCGGGCGGCCAAGGACAAGGAAGCGTACATGCTGGGGGGTAAAAAACTGCCCTGGTACATGCTCGGCCTGTCCAACGCGTCGGACATGTTCGACATTTCCGGCACGATGTGGATGGTGTCGCTGGCCTTTGCCTACGGGATGAAAAGCCTGTGGATTCCGTGGCTGTGGCCGGTGTTCAACCAGATTTTCATGATGATGTACCTGTCGGTCTGGCTGCGCCGGTCCAACGTCACGACCGGGGCCGAGTGGATTGGTACGCGCTTCGGCACCAGCGGGCGGGGCGTCACGGCCTCCCACACCATCGTCGTGGTGTTCGCGCTGCTGGCCTGCTTAGGTTTTCTGGCGTATGGTTTCGTGGGGCTGGGGAAATTCGTCGAGATTTTCATTCCGTTCAGCAGCATTGAGTCTTACGTACCGTTCGCAATATCAGCCGAATACGTGCCGCATTTCTACGGCATCATCTTCA
>JACMKY010000693.1 GCA_014379925.1 Cytophagales bacterium
ATCCCCGGCAGGATATTCTGGGCGTCCAACGTGTTTTTCAGGTTCTCAAAAATCATCACGTTCTCCTTTCAATCGGTTTAAACGGGTGGGTAGTCAACTAAGCCGTCGTAAGTCGTGTCGTTGCATTGGAATCAATCCTGAATGGGAATCAATCATGAGTAGTGCAAAGTATGATCAATCAACGCCCAAAACCTGTGATCAGGTAAGCAAGCAGGGTCTGTCGTTTGGAATTGCGGGCCTACCAGGGTCAGCGCAATCATTTCATCAGTGTAATCAGCGGTCAGGTTAAACGGGTGGATAACCAACTAGCAAGCCAGAACTGGCACCCGGGCAAGATAATAAATTTGTCCGAAATGCCATCCGTGCCGGATGCCCGGCTCTCCGGAAAGGAACCTATTTTCAGGACGGATCATTTCTCCCTTGACACAAACAAGAAACGGATGACTACGTTGGATGTTTTGATCATCGGGGCCGGCGCGGCGGGCCTGATGGCGGCCCGGGAACTGGCCAAGGCGGGCAAGAAAGTAATCATCCTGGAAGCCCGCGACCGGATAGGCGGACGGATTCATACCCTGGAAGCCGCCGGTTTTTCCGTTCCGGTGGAGACGGGAGCCGAATTTATCCACGGTGACCTGCCACTGACGCTTCAACTCCTGAAGGAAGCCGGTATTTCCCACCGCGCCATCGGGGGCGAGACCTGGCGGGTGGAGCAGGGGGAGCGGCAAGGCGAACCCGCTTCGGACGACTGGTCCGCGCTGATTGCCAACCTGGAGAAGCTGGACCGGGACGTGCCCATCGCCGCGTTCCTCGACCAGCACTTCGGTGACGATCGGTACACCTCCCTCCGGAATTCTGTTCGTCGGTACGCGGAAGGATACGATGCCGCTGATCCCGGCCGGGCCAGCGCCCTGGCCTTGCTGGAAGAATGGACCAGCGACGACGACAACCAATACCGCCTGCCGGGAGGCTACGGGAAATTAATGGACTTTCTCCGGGAAGAAAGCGGGGCGGCGGGTTGCCGGCTCCGGCTATCGACTGTCGCGGAGGAAATTCGCTGGCAACCCGGCCGGGTGGAGGTGGTGACGAACGGACGGCAACGCTACGTGGCCCGCCGGGCGTTGGTTACCGTTCCGTTGGGGGTGTTGCAAAGCGAAACCGGGAGCCGGGGTCACCTCGGTTTCACGCCCGCCCTCCCCCAAAAACGGGCCGCCGCCCAGGCGATCGGGTTCGGGGCAGCGATCAAGATCCTGCTCGAGTTCAAGGTGGCCTTCTGGGAAGACGGGGCCTTTCAGGAACCGCAAGTCCGTCCGATGCCGGGGCTGGGCTTTCTCCTCTCCGATGCCCCGGTTCCGACCTGGTGGACCCAATGGCCGGAACGCACGGCCGTACTCACGGGTTGGCTGGCCGGCCCGGGAGCAGAAAAACTGCGGAACACGGATGAGAATGAACTACTGGAGAAAGCCCTGGATTCGCTGGCTTCCCTGTTCTGCGTCCGCAAAGCCGTCCTGCGGGATGCGCTGCGGATCGGCAAAGTGATCAATTGGACCGCCGATCCCTTCGCCCGCGGGGCGTACGCGTACGCCACGGTGGAAGCCAAGGAGGCCAGAAAGGTGCTGAGCCAACCCGTCCACGATACCCTGTTCTTCGCCGGCGAAGCGTTGTACGAGGGTCCGGCCGGGGGAACGGTAGAAGCCGCCCTGGTCAGCGGCCGGGACGCAGCCAAAGCGATCTCGTCGGGCGAGCGCGGGCCAAGTACTGAATGAGCAAGTTGTTCCCCGTCTTACTTTACTGCCGGTGCCGGACGTTGATTGATCACGCTTTGCATCGCTTACGACTTACCTCCTTGCGATGCAAAGACGCTACGTACGATTTACCACTGTTTACTCCGCGCGAAGACTCTTCACTGGATTGGCCAATGCCGCCTTGGTGGTGTGGAAACTAACCGTCAACAAGGCCACCACGGTGATGGTTACCCCGGGCACGATCCACAACCAGAAGGGTAAATCCACTCGGTAGGCAAAATTGCGCAACCATTCCCCCACGAAGTGATGACCGATCGGCAGCGCCAGCAGGAAGGCAATGGCCAGCAGGTGAAGGTATTCCTTGAAGAGCAAACCCAGCATGCTGCCCGTTGAAGCGCCCAGTACTTTGCGGATGCCGATTTCCTTGGTGCGTTGCAGGGTGGTGTAGGAAGCCAGGCCAAACAATCCCAAACAAGCAACAAAGATGGCCAGTCCCGTAAACAAGTGGACCACCCGGTTGAACTGCCGGTCAGCCTGGTACTGACGATTGAAAAAGTCATCCAGGAAGAAGTACGCAAAAGGGGTGTCCCTGAAAACAGCCTCGTACTGCTTCCGCACGGATTGTAGGGTAGAAGCCCACTCCCGGGATTGCAGGTGAAGCGTGTAGTAGCCGACGGGGGTGGTCTCCAACCGCAGTACCAAGGGTTCAATCCGTTCCTTCAACGCCCGTTGGTGATAGTCTTTCACCACCCCGATCACGTGAAATTGAACGTTTCCCTGCCAGAAGATCGGTTGGTTGAGGGCCGCCTGGTTGTTCTTGAATTCCAGCAAGCGAACCGTCGTTTCGTTGATGATGGCGGAATTGGGGTAATCGGTGGGGGAAAAATTCCGGCCGGCCACCAATTGCAGCCCGTAAGCCTGCACAAAATCCCGGTCCACACCCACCACCAGGGCATTGTTGCCTCCTTCGGGCTTGCCGTTGGCTTTCTTTAGTTCTCCCCCGACCGTGATTTCCTTGCCCGGTATCGCCGTGGAAGCCGATGCCTGCACCACCGAAGGTAATTTCTGCCATTCGTTTTTGAGCACGGCCTGGTATTGGGTCAGGGTAGAATCCGCGATTCCGGGGGCTTTGATTACGAGCCGCTGGTGAATGTCCATTCCCAAATCCTGGCTTTCCATGAAGGAGAGTTGCCGTTGAATCACCAACGTGCCCGTGATCAGGATGAGCGAGGCGGCAAATTGAAGCACCACCAGGCTTTGTCGCAGGAAACGACTTCCCGGCGAGGTCCGGAGCTTTCCTTTCAGGGCCCGGATGGGCTGGATGGCAGAGAGCACCAAAGCGGGATAGCAGCCGGAAAGCAAGGCGCCCAGTGAGATAAACCCGGCCAGCCCCAACCAAAGTAAAACCGGCGCGTGGCCCATGCCGTCCGTGGACTTGCCGATCCACTGCCCGAAAGGGCCCTGCAAGAGGATCACCAGCATCAGGGCAACCAACAGACTCACCCCGTTCAACAAGCCGGATTCGGCCAGGAACTGACGGACGAGTTGACCCCGGGAAGCGCCCAGCACTTTGCGAACGCCCACTTCTTTGGCCCTTTCCAGGGATTTGGCCGTGGCCAGATTCACGTAATTCAGCCAGGCAATCCCCACAATAATCACGGCAATGACCAGCAGGAAGTACACCGTGGTCCGGGAGCCCCGCGCACTGGTTTCGTTCCGGAGGTGGGAGTCCAGGTAGATGGACCGGAGCGGCTGCAGGAACATGGCTACTTTGGTTTCCGCCCCGAGGTGTTTCCGCAGGAAAGCCGGTAACGCGGCTTGCAGAAAGGCCGGATTGGTACCGGGCGCCAGTTGCAGGTAGGTATACACCCAGCTCATGTACCAACTGGTTTGGGTGGCCCGGGGAGTCAGTGATTCAAATGACAGCAGGAAGTCAAACTGAAGGTGGGAGTTGGCCGGGACATCCCCGAAAACGCCCGTTACCACGTAGGGCTTGGTCGAACCGTTGGTGACCTGGATGAGCTGTCCCACCGGACTGCCCGTACGCCAGGAATTTCCGAAGTACTTCTGGGCCAACGATTCGGAAAGGACAATGCCATTGGGAGCGGAAAGCACCTCCGCCGGCTTGCCTACCCGCAACGGGAAAGAAAACACGGAAAAGAAAGCGGCACTGGCGTAGTAACCCGCTTCTTCGTGAAACGTCACGCGTTGCCCGTCCGGCCGCTGGTGGGTGAAGATGCAGTTGGATTCCAGGGTCAGCACCGGCAGCAGCCGGGTATGGGCTTTTACGGCCGGCGATTCCGCCTGGATGGCGGGTCCCAAAGCCGGCACGTTGGAGGCGTACACGCTGTTGTTCTCGCCGTTCTCGCTGATTTCACCCCAATCGAAGGCCACCCGGTACGTATCCGGCGCGTGCCGATGGAATCCGTCGTAGCTCAGCTCGAAGCTGGCGTATTGCACAATCAGCACGAAGGCCGTGATGCCGATGGCCAAACCCAGGATGTTGAGCAGCGAAAAAACCCGGTGTCGAAGCAAGTTTCGCCCGGCAACCAATAGGTAGTTACGAAACATAGTCGTAGAGAATAGACGGAGTTTGGAAAATCAGCTTCTTTTCAGCGTGGAGCTTCAACAATACAACATTGGAAACTATAGGGATTTTGTTAGGTGAATAAGAAACTTTTATTTAATCTTATTTAAAATAATTTCCAACTACATAAATGTCAAAGTCAACTTCAAGTCCTAAGTCAGACAATCTTCTTATTGTTTTTTTATCAAGGTGAATACCACCAAAACTACTAACGTACCTGTATGAAGCAATTGATATTTGAGCCCCAAAATTTTCCGCAAGGTTCTTAACGCCGTCTTTATCTTTTTCAAGTTCGTCTAAAAGCAGACTCATCTTATATTCCATTTCATAAGCTTCGTTCGGAAATGGGTCAAAATGCAGAGCACTAAAATTATACTTGCTCTCACTGTTTTGTTTTCTTGGTTGTCCTTTGCTCCAACCATCAACTGGGGATAAATTGGTTCTTGAAGATAATTCTTCAAAAGATAAAGTGTCAGATGTTACTCGAAAGTACACCTTATTTCCTGCTTCGTTCCCAACACCACGAACTTCTACATTCTCACTCTTATCAAAATAAATAGCGAGATAAAATGCTTCTCCTTC
>JACMKY010000087.1 GCA_014379925.1 Cytophagales bacterium
CCCCCAACCCGTCGCCTAGTACCAACTTTGCCCAGCAGCGGCGTGAACGAACCAGGCCGGCCGGGGTTACGCGGCCGCGAACATCCGAAACGAAGCGGCAGGCAGTACCGCGTCACCCTCGGAGACGTACGCACGGCAACGGCTGACCGCCGTCGGGGTAGTAGTCGGGAAATCCCTTGCGCTTTGGCGCTGGGCTATTTCAATGAAAGAACTATCTTCGTAGCAGTTGAGGCCATTGGCCGCCCGTCTTCAAGCGAAGAAGAATACGGTGCACGATCCGATGAACCAGCACTTTGCTGGCAAAGCCTCGCCTGCTTAGACTCAGCTACGGTAATGTCCACTGCTCAATTATATCTTTACCGCGCAACGGCCGTTTAGGATTTCCATCGCAGCGTTGTTCTTGGATGCAGTAACCCAAAGTTCAACCTTCTTTGGAAATCTTGCTTTTTTAAGTGAAAGATTAAACGGCTTCTTCCTTTCTTCGCTCACACAAACCCGAACGGACGGTTTTGAACCACGCACGCACCGTGAAGATTGTGGTACTCTTCTCCCTGCTTACCGTAATGGCCCCTGCCCAAGCCCGATTCCCCACCGGCGAGACAACGTTCATCCCCGAAGAAGCGTCCCGCCCCGCCCCGATTGGGAGCGGTCACGCCGGAAGTGACCGCTTCAAACGTACCGCACCGGTTTCCGACAAAGTCTGGGCCACTGCGGGCAAGCCGCCGAGCCACCGGGACCTCTCGGCGCTCGAAACGGCCATCCGCCGGGAATTGGGCACGGTAGCGGGTGACTTCGCCGTCGCTTTTCGAAACCTGTCTCAACCAGAAGAAGCCGTTTTTATCCGGGAAAGGGAATCGTTTCACGCTGCCAGCACGATGAAGACCCCGGTTATGATGGAAGTCTACCAGCAGGCCGCCGCCCGGGAAGTGTCGCTCCACGATTCGGTGCTGGTAAAAAACGAATTCCGGAGCATCGTGGATGGCAGTCCGTTCCACCTCAATGTGTCGGACGACAGCGAGGCGCAGCTTTACCACCTCATTGGCCGGAAGAGAACGCTGGGCGCTCTGGTCTACGACATGATTACCCACAGCAGCAACCTGGCCACCAACCTGGTGATTGAAAAGGTGGATGCCCGCCGGGTTACCCAGACCATGCGGCGGTTAGGGGCCAAGGACACGCGGGTGTTGCGGGGCGTGGAAGACAACAAGGCCTACGAAAAAGGACTCAACAATACCACCACCGCCTACGATCTGCTCTTGCTCTACGAAAAGCTGGCGCGGCGGGAAGTGGTGCACCCGCGGGCCAGCGACGAAATGATTCAGATTCTGCTCGACCAAACGGACCGGAGCATCATTCCGGCTCGGTTGCCGGCTTCCGTGAAAGTGGCCCACAAGACCGGCAACATCACGGGTGTACACCACGATTCGGGCATCGTCTACCTGCCCGACGGCAAAAAATACGTGCTGGTACTGCTCTCCAAAAACCTCCGGGATTTTGACCAGGGAACCGAGGCACTGGCGAGGGTGTCGGAATTGGTGTACCGCTTCGTGGCGGGCGAATAGGTTCTGCTCGCGCCTTGCTCAATTAATGTTCAACAATCCCTTGTCCAGGCAAAGAATTATTTTAAGATTTGGTCCGGCAACCAAATAATTCCTGGTCATTCTCACCCCGGGAAAGCCACCGGTGAAAGCCAACGGTGCTTTATCCGATGATTAGTACTTGTTGTTGCGTTTTCAACGCATTTGCCCCGGTCAATTGTCGGTTACGTGAACAACCCGTTCCTCACCTAATTTCCTTCCATGATCAACTACCTACCAATCCCATTCCCGCGCCGCGAACGCACCAAACCCCGTCACCACTGCCTGGGATTCGCGTTGCGCAGCGGACTGCTCTTGCTGTTGGCACTGCCATCCTTCGCGCAAAACCGGACCGTTTCCGGCCGGGTAACGGCGGCGGAAGATGGCAGCCCGCTGCCCGGGGTTAGCGTGACCGTGAAAGGCACCACTGCCGGTACGCAGACGGATGCCGATGGGCGCTACCAGCTTTCCGCCTCCGAAGACAATACTTTGGTCTTTAGCTACATCGGTACCCTCACGCAGGAGATACGGGTGGGTAGCGCCGCCACCCTCGACGTGGTGCTGGTGGCCGACGCCAAGCAGTTGAGTGAAGTAGTGGTCACCGCGTTTGGCATTGCACAAGAACGCCGGGCCGTGAACTACGCCGTGCAACAAATCTCCTCCGACGTGCTTACCAAAAACGCCGAGCCCAACGTCGTGAATGCCTTGCAAGGCAAAGTAGCGGGTGCCTACATCCAGAGTTCGGGGGGCGCGGCGGGCGCGGGAACCACCATCTTAATCCGAGGACTGAACTCCATCAGTCCCAACCGGTCAAGTTCTCCCCTGTTCGTCATCGACGGGGTTCCGATCAGCAACGAAACCTACGCGGGTAGTCAGTTGCCGAGTTCGGGTTCCAATTCACCGGGCAGCAACGAGCAGTACTCCAATACCAACCGGGCGGTGGACCTGAACCCCAACGACATCGAATCGCTTTCGGTTCTGAAGGGACCGGCGGCCACGGCACTGTACGGTCTGAGGGCCGCCAACGGGGCCGTGATCATCACGACGAAGCGGGCCAAGGTGGGCGCTCCCAGCGTTCGTTTCAATACCTCGGTGGGGTGGGACGAAGTGAACAAAGTACCCGGTATCCAGCGGCAGTACCGCGAGGGAACGAGCGGCGTAAGGAGAATCGGCGTGGCCGGAGCGGGAACGCCGTTTCAGACCTTCGGCCCGAAAGTCACGGAAAACGATCCGGTTTACGACAACTTCACCCACTTTTTCCGAACCGGCTTAAAAGTGAACAACGACGTGGGATTATCGGGGGCCACCGACCGGGCGAGTTACACTACCTCCGCCTCCCACTTGTACCAGAAGGGCATCGTACCCAATTCCGACTGGAAACGGACCACCGTGCGGGTGGGCGGCTCATTCAACATCAACGACAAACTGAGCGTTTCGGGCGCCGTGACGTATTCCAATTCCGGGGGCAGCCGACCCCAGGGCGGGGACAAATCCGTCATGAGTGCGCTGAACTACCACACCACCAGCGCGGACGTAAACGACTACATCAACCCGGACGGTTCCATCAGGAGCTACGCCGGTTCGATCATCGACAATCCCCGGTACCTGGCGGAGTTCAGCACCTTGAAGGACAACGTGAACCGCAACATCGGAAACGTGGGCTTCACCTACAAACCCCTGGACTGGCTTACCGTGGACTACAAACTCGGGGCGGACATCTATTCGGATTCCCGGACCCGACTGGCCCCCAACGGGTTGGACATTTCTTCTCAGGTGGGTGGCTTCGTGATCGAGGACCGGAACAATTACCGGGAAATCAACTCCAACCTCTACATCACCGCCACCAAATCGTTCGGCGAAGACCTCAAAGGTTCCCTGCTGGTGGGCAACAACCTTTTGGATATCCGGGAGGACGTTGTCAACGTGCGGGGGGAAGGATTTACGCTGGCCGGAAACTACAGCCTCAACAACACCGTCAACAAGTTCACCAACAAGGGAGGCCGCAGGAACAAGCTTTCCGGTGTTTTTGCCGATGCCAAACTTGAGTACAAAGGCACGCTCTACCTGAGCCTTACCGGCCGGAACGATTGGTCGACGACCTTGCCCAAACAGAACCGTTCGTTTTTCTACCCTTCGGTAAACCTGGGATACCTTTTCACCGAATCGCTGGGCCTGAGCAACAGCAACGTTTTCAATTACGGCAAACTGCGGGTGGCGGTGGCCGGGGTGGGAAAAGATGCCTCGGCGTACCAGACCGGCACCTATTTTCAGGCCGCTTCCCGGTTTCCTTTCAACGGGGTGGGCGGGGTCCGGAGAAGCACGACGTCGGGGGGAACGGAAGACCTCCAGCCGGAGTCTACCACTTCCTTGGAGTTGGGCACGGAGCTCCGGTTTTTCGGCAACCGGCTTTCCCTGGATTTAACGTACTACAAAGCCGTCACCGATGGCCAGATTGTGGAAGTACCCATCAGCAACGTAACCGGATACGCCGCCTACATCACCAACGCGGGCGAAATCCGGAACGAGGGCTTCGAAGCGTTGGTCAACGCCACGCCGGTAAGACTGGGCAACTTTTCCTGGGACGTAAGCCTGAACTGGTCCAGAAACAAAAGCGAAGTGTTGTCGTTGCCGGAGGGCCTGAGCGAAATCGTGTTCCAGGACGACCGGATCGTCAACAAACTGGTCGTGGGTGGTTCGGCCGGCGACCTCTACGGAAGGCCCTACCGGAGGGACGCGCAAGGAAGGCTCCTGATCGACGCCAACGGATACCCCACCTGGACGGATGCGTTCGTGAAGGTGGGCAACGCGCTCCCCGACTGGCAGGGTGGCGTCACGAACACGTTCACCTACCGGGCGTTGGCCCTCTCGTTTTTGGTTGAGGTCCGGCAGGGCGGCGATGTGTACGATACGGGCCTGAGAAACCGACTCCGAAACGGCGTGGACGAACGGACGGCCGTGCGGGACCAGCAGGTGGTGTTCGAAGGGGTGACCGAAACCGGGGAAGTCAATGCGAAGGAGGTCATCCTCAGCGGCGATGCGTTCTACCGCAACCCGGAAGCCCGCTACAACGGCGTGGCCGACATTTTGCTGCAGGATGCGTCCTGGGTCCGGCTGCGGAACGCCAGCTTGTCGTATTTGCTGACCAAGGCGGCCATCGGGCGACTTCCTTTCCAAACGGTGCGGTTCACCGTTTCGGGCAACAACCTGGTGCTGCTGACCAAATACCGGGGCTTTGATCCGGAGGGGACGGCCTACGGGGCCGGCAGCAATTCGTTCGGATATTCCGGACTCAATATTCCGGCCACCCGCAACGTGACCGTTGCCGCCAGCATCACCTTTTAATTATCCGTACCGCGATCAGGTCGTTCGGGCCTGAAAAACAAACTCCTTTACCATGCGCCCCCGTCATCAAAAATGCTGGTTATCCATTCTCCTGGTCGGTCTCGCGTTCACTTCGTGCGATCGGTTTCTGGGAGAAGATACCAACGTGGACCCCAACCGATCGCCTACCGCCTCCCTGCCCACCCTGCTGGCGGCCGGAATCGAAGCAACCAGCAACAACCATTACCTGATTGCCAACACCACGGGCCTTTTTTCGCAGCACCTGGCTTCCTACTTCGTGGGTGGCAGCGATTCGCACAACGAGGTTCGGCTGGGGGACGGCTGGACGGGGATCTATCTCACCGCCCTGTCCAACCTGGATGTACTGGTGGAACAGGCAACCGCGCAGAACGCTCCCCATTACGCGGGAATCGGCAAGGTTTTGCAAGCGATCAACCTGGGTCTGGCGGCGGACACCTGGGGCGACGTGCCTTTTGCCCAAGCCTTCGGCGGCACTGGCACCCTCCGGCCGGCGTACGATCCGCAACCGGCCGTCTACCAAACCATCCAACAATTGCTGGACGACGCGCTGGCGGATTTGGCGCAGCCCACCTCCGCCCTCCGGCCCGGTACCGATGACCTGGTGTACGGGGCCGTCGGAAACATTCCGAAGTGGATCAAGGCTGCTTACGCACTCAAGGCCCGCTACGGGCTTCATACGAGCAAAAAAGGACCCCAGGGGGGCAACGATGCCCTGAATGCGGTGTCCTCCGCTTTTGCCAGCAACGGCGACGACCTGCAGTTGGTTTACAATTCGGTCAACAAGAACCCGTGGCACACCAACGTGGCGCTGCCCATCAACACCGGCAACTTCACCGTCGGTCCTTCTCAGCAACTGGTCGACGCCATGAACGGAACCACCTACCCAGCCGTCGACCCCCGGTTGCCCCTGATGTTCGATCGCCGGGGCAATACTGCCCCTTACGCCGGCACCGTGAACGGGGCCGCGGTGGGCGGCAATACCAACGTGACCGCCAATACTTACTACGCCCGGGAAGCGGCGCCCGTGTTGATCATCACGTTTGCGGAAACCAAATTCATCGAGGCCGAAGCGGAATTTCTGGCGAACGGGGGCACCAGAACCTCCGTGGGCGGCACCCAACGGGCCTACAGTGCGTATTTGGCCGGAATCCGGGCGCACATGGATAAGGTAGGAGTGACCGCTGCCGACCGGGATGCTTACCTGGCCCACCCAACCGTGGGCGTCGGATCGGCCGGGCTGACGCTGGAACTGATTATGAAGGAAAAGTTTGTCACCACGTTCCTGAATCCCGAAAATTGGGTGGATGTGCGCCGCTACGACTACGACCCGCTCATTTACAAGGGAATGTCGTTGCCCGCTAACCACAATCCGGCGTTGAACGGCCAGTTTATCCGGCGGGTGCTCTACCCCACCGACGAACTTAACCGCAACGCCGTGGAAGTCAACAAGGTAATCGCGGGTTTGGCCGACCGGGTATGGTGGGATCAGTAACTTGCGGCGGTCCGTCAACGAATTTACTCCACCCACCTCACTTTTGTCGACCATGAAAACCCACCCGTTCCTTTTGCTTTGCTTGGCCTCGGCCGTGGCCATCGGCTTGAATTCCTGCGAGGAAGGGGCGGATTTCGCACCCGACAACACAACCAAGGGATTGGGTGCCTACCCGGTCAGTGCGAACACACTGGTCGATTTGACCAACGGAAACACCATTACCAACAACCGGATCTACGCAACGGGAAGCCAGCTGTCGTTTGAGTTGCAGTACTGGTCCGATGATCCAATCCAGGAAATCAACTTTTACGGCACAGTTGGCGCGGGTACGCGCACGCCGATACTCAAGCAACCGTACGTGCCCAGTTTTTCCACCATTAAATCCGCCGATACGTTGGTGCTGACTTACAGAGTACCCCCCGTAGCCGCCGGAACGACCATCCGGTTGGAAGCGGAAATCATCAACGAGAACACCCTGAGCGTAACCAGGACGTTGACCATCCGAACCCGCTGAAGCATCCCCCGTATGCAACTGATCCTGCACCGCTACGCGCTGCCCCTCAAACACACCTTCACCATTGCCCACGATTCGCGCGACTCGCAGGAAACGCTGATTGTGGAATTGCGGGACGGTGAGTACCGGGGCTACGGTGAAGCCACCGCCAATCCTTACTACGGCGTGACGATCGAGGAAACGGCGGCGGCCCTGGAAGCCATTCGGGAGAAAATCGAGGGGTATGACCTGGGCGAACCGGAACCGTTTTGGGAAGCGATGCGTCCGTATTTAAAGGAAACGCCCTTTGCCCAGTGCGCCCTGGATACGGCGGCCAACGACCTGTACGGCAAAAAGGCGGGCCAACGGCTGCATCAGCTCTGGGGCCTGGCTGACGACCGGTTGCCCATTACCAACTACACCATCGGCATCGACACGATCGACCGGATGGTGGCGAAAATGAAGGAAGTGCCCTGGCCACTCTACAAGATCAAGTTGGGCACTTCCGAAGACATTGCCATCGTCACGGCGTTGCGCCAGTACTCCAACGCCACCTTCCGGGTAGATGCCAACTGCGCCTGGACGGTGGCGGAGACCATTGCCAACGCCGGGGTGCTGAAAACCCTCGGGGTGGAATTCATTGAGCAGCCCTTGCCGGCAGAAAATGATGAAGGGATGGAAACGGTGATCAGGCATTCGGCACTGCCCCTGATCGCCGACGAAAGCTGCATCGCGGAGGCCGACGTGGCCAGGTGCCAAGGGCGGTTTCACGGCATCAACATCAAACTGACCAAGTGCGGCGGCCTGACCCCCGCCCGCCGGATGATTGCCGAAGCCCGCCGGCTGGGCCTGAAGGTGATGGTGGGTTGCATGACCGAATCGAGCGTGGGCATTTCGGCCATCGCCCAGCTGCTGCCCCTGCTCGACTACGTGGACATGGACGGGGCCCTGCTGCTCAAAAAAGACATTGCCACCGGCGTGACGATCGAGTTCGGACGGGTGCGCTTTCCCGACGAAAACGGCACGGGCGTGACCCTGTTGGAAAAACCGCTGGCGAGCCGTGTTGACGATTGATTCCCTTCCCGGAAGAACGGTGCAGGCGGAAGGAAGGGAGTTCCTGTACTGCGGTGGCACTTCGTACCTGGGCATGGCCCGCAACGAGGACTTTGCCACCTTGCTGGCGGAGGGAATGCGACGCTACGGCACCAACTACGCCAGTTCCCGGCTTTCAAATGTACAGCTCCGCGTTTTTGAAGAAGCGGAATCGCACCTGGCCGCCTACGCCGGGGCCGAAGCCGCCCTTACGGTATCGTCGGGCTACCTGGCCGGGCAGATGGTGGTGAAAACCTGGCAGGGC
>JACMKY010000694.1 GCA_014379925.1 Cytophagales bacterium
ATTTTCCGCAACAAGAAAGACAACTGCGTGAAAGTAGTGCTCACCCCGTAAGGGCAGCCAACCCGGCCAGCGGGGATAAACGCCGGTGAGGGCTTCGACTGCCGCCGTGGCAGCCGGATCCCTCACCGGCGTTTGTTCAAACAATCGTTGCTACCTGCGCCGCCGCGCGGAATGTCAAACTGGTTATCAATCACGACCAAGGGTTGGAACTCATCAAGGGCCTGGTACCCGTTCCGCAACCGGACCGGGCCTTGTTGGAGTCGCTCTTCAAGCCCCTGCTTGTTCCCCGCCCGCCGGTGGTGCCAGGGCCGATTGCCCGGCAACGCCACTTTATCCATTCACTGTTTTATTACTTTGAGGCTGGATAGCTGGTCATCGAGCATCAGTTGAATGACGTACGTACCCGGAGGAAGCGGCAATCCGCGCTTATCCCGGCCGCTCCAGGCTACAGTGTGAGGACCGGCTTCTTTGGTAGATTCCCGTTGATGAGTCTGAGGGAATGTATTCGAGGGAATTGTACCTTTTTAGGTTAGGCTGCTGCTAAGACAGCAACACCAGATCCTTTCAAAGGAAAACTGGATCGCATTTACAAAGTGAAAGCGATCCAGTTTTCCTTCACCCAAGTAATCTATTATTACAAGTTTAAGACCACCAAAATTCCTGCCACTGCCGTGCGGAGTGCCGCATGGCAGTGGCCGAGGATAGAATTGGTTCTCTCAATAGGTAGGAACAATCACGCTCAGGGTATTGGCCTTCAGCGTTTGGTTGAACCGGTTCACGTCCACGTCCAGGATCTTCCGGTAGGCGGTCCGGTATTCCTTTACCCGGTCCGAATTGAGTCGGTGTACTTCGTACTGCTGGCGGGTGGGTTTGAAATCACCAATCTGCACCCCGTTGGCCAGCGTGAGCACCCGGGCGTACAATCCGTCGGGACCTCGGTTGTTGTCGGCTACGTTGCCGCCGGGCGTCCCCGTCACGGTCAGCAGGTAAAGGTTCTGCTCCAGCTCGATGAACTTCCGTTCCAACCGGTTCAGGCTGTCGGCCAACGGAAGCAGCTGCTTATTCTCTTTGCTCAGGGCTTTGAGGTCGGCCAGCTGTTTGCGTTGCCATTCGATGTCGTTGATCAGCTCGGCCACCTTGGTCACGTTTTCGCGGGCTTCCAGTGCCAGCGTGGTCTGTTCCTGGAGTTCTTCCGGACCCGCCGTGGAATGGGGATCGGGCCGTACCTCCACCGCCTGCGTGAAGGTCTGGCCGTCCACCGTCAGCCGCACCCGGTACGTGCCCGGTGCTACCAGCGGTCCCTTGACGCCCTTCTGGTTCCAGGCGTTGAAGGCCCGCCAGCCTTCGTTGTTGAGGCGCATCCGCTCGGGGGCCTCCTCCCAGCCGGGAAAACCCAGCGGCAGCGTGCGCAAGCGGGCTTCCTTAGCGTCCTCGTGGCGTAAATCCCAGGCCAAGCGGTTGATTCCCGCCAGCTTGGTCGGCTTCAGTTTCCGGATCACCGAATCGGCTTTCCCCAAAACAACCAACTCGATCTGCCTGGTCGTGGTGTCTTTCAGGTAGTAATGAATCAGTGCCCCGTATTCGGGATTCGCGCCGTCGGCGGCACTCGGTGGTGCCTGGCCAGCGAAGCTCACGTCCCGGAAGCGGTAAGCCGGCCGGGGCGTGAACAAGTGGGCGGACGCCGCCAGCACCTGGTCGTTCAGCGCGCGCAACGGCGTGAGGTCGTCCAGGATGTAGAATCCCCGTCCGTAGGTTGCCACCACCAAGTCGTGGAAGTGCTCCTGGATGGCCAACCAGTGCACCGGGGCGTGGGGCAGGTTGTTTTGCAGCGGCAGCCAGGTTTGCCCGTCGTTGTAACTGAGGTACAAGGCGTTCTCCGTGCCGAGGTACAGGAGTCCTTTCCGCACCGGGTCCTCCCGGATCACGTGGACGTAGCTGAGTACGCCCTGGGGAATGCCGTTGGTGATTTTTTTCCAGGTCTTGCCGTAGTCGGCGGTTTTGTAAGCGAAGGGGTCGCGGTTGTTCACCTGGTGCAGGTCTACCGAGAGGTAAGCCGTGCCGGGCTGGTGACGGGAGGGCTCGATGTTGCTGATCGTTCCCCAGGCGGGCAAGCCGGGGAGGTTCTTGGTTACGTTGGCCCAGGTTTTCCCCCCGTCGCGCGTGAGTTGCACCTGCCCGTCGTTGCTGCCCGTCCAGATCAGGTCTTTCTCGAGGGGCGATTCGGCGATGGCGAACAGCGTGCAGCCGTAGTCCACGTTGAGGTTGTCCACCGTCAAACCGCCCGAGTTGCCCAGTTTGCTTTGGTCGTTGGTCGTCAAGTCAGGACTGATTTCCCGCCAGCTCCCGCCGCCGTCGGTGGTCACGTGCAGGTACTGGCTGCCCACGTACACTTTGTGGTGGTCGTGGGGCGAAATGTGGATGGGCAACGTCCAGTTCCAGCGGTACTTAACCATGGAGGGCGCGTAGCCCAACTGCGATTCGGGCCACACGCGCACGTCGCGGTGCTGGCCGCTGCGCCCGTCATAGCGGGTCAGCACACCGTCGTAGCTGGCCGACCAGACGATGTGGTTGTCCACCGGATCGGGGTACGTGAACCCGCTTTCCCCCCCGCCCACCGGGTGCCATATCGCGGTGGAGATCGTCGGCATCCGGCTGTTGCTGGGACCCCGGTAAGAAGGCCCGTCCTGCCGGTTGCCGTACACGTTGTAAGGAACCTGGTTGTCGACGGCCACGTGGTACATCTGGGCAATGGGCAGGTCGGGCTTGAACCAGGACTGGCCCCGGTTGAGCGAAATGGAAACCCCGCCGTCGTTGCCCACTACAAGACGGTTCGGGTTCCGGGGATCAATCCACAAGTCGTGGTCATCGCCACCCGCCGCCGCCAACCCGACGGAGGTCTTGCCCCCGTCCAGGCTCCGGTAAACGGAAAAGGCCGAGAAATAGGCTTCGTTTTCGTTGTCGGGCGCCACCGTGACGCGGGTGTAGTAGTGCGGACGTTGCGTGTAATGGTGGTCTCGGCTGATGACTTTCCAGGAGGCGCCCGCGTCGTCGGAGCGGAACAGTACCCCGTCAAATTTGTTCTGGTCCGTCTCAATCAGCGCGTAGATCCGGTTGGAGTTGCTGGGAGCGTACGCCACGCCGATTTTTCCCACGGGAGATTTGGGCAAGCCGGAACCCGCGAGCCTTTTCCAGGTGGTTCCCCCGTCGCGCGAAAGGAACAGCCCGCTGCCGGGGCCGCCGCTCACCCGGCCCCAGGTTTTTATATCCAACTGCCAGGCGCCGGCGATCAGGATGCGGGGGTTGTTGGGGTCCATCGCCAGGTCGGCCACGCCCGTGTTCTCATCCACGAACAGCACCCGCTCCCAGGTTTTGCCGCCGTCGAGCGTGCGGAACACGCCGCGTTCGGGCTGGGGACCGTAGCAGTGGCCCAGCGCCGCCGCGTACACCACGTCCGGGTTCTGAGGATGGATGAGGATGCGGCCAATCCGGCCGGTGTTTTCCAGCCCGGCGCGCTGCCAGGTCTTGCCCGCGTCGGTGGACTTGTAGATGCCGTTGCCCAGTGAGATATTGCTCCGGATGAAGGTCTCGCCCGTTCCCGCCCAGACCACGTTGGGATCGGAAGGGGCGATGGCCAGCGAGCCCACGGAAGACACGGCTTGCTCATCGAAA
The DNA here is from genome assembly GCA_014379925.1 of Cytophagales bacterium. Taxonomy (GTDB): domain Bacteria; phylum Bacteroidota; class Bacteroidia; order Cytophagales; family ES-bin-26; genus ES-bin-26. The sequence continues at coordinate 3,670 of JACMKY010000694.1, forward strand.
ATCGCTTTCCAGCTCAACCCCCCGTCCGTCGTCTTGAAGATGCCGCCCGAAGCAGCGCCGGCGTACACGACGTGGTTGTTGCCCGGCTCGCCCACCACGGCAATCACCCGGTTGCCATCGGGTCCGATGTACCGGTACTTCAAGTTCCGGTACACTTCCTTGGTAAGCGGCTGGGCGGGTGTCCCCGGCGCGAACGGGAGCGTCAGCAGCCAACCGGCCAACCAAACCGGCGGAAGGTTCAAAAAAGGATTTTTCTTCGGTTTCATGGGCAATGCTGGGTTTAGGCAGTCGTGATCATTGACGATTGATCGTTGTCAATAGCCGGGATTTTGCTCTAAATCGGGATCGGCACCGATGTCGACGAAGGGAATCGGAAACAACCACTTATTGCGGTCGGTGATGCCCAGCACGTCGTCGGCGCGTTCGGTCCGCACCAGGTCGAACCAGCGGTGCGCTTCGAAAGCGAACTCAATGCGGCGCTCGTTTTCGATGGCCAGCTGGACCGCTTCCGGCGTGGCTGCCGTTGCCTCGGCCAGGCCTGCCCGTTTCCGCACCGCGTTCAGGTCGGCCAGCGCGCCCGCGAGGTTGTTTTGCTGAGCCCGTGCCTCCGCCCGGATCAGGTAGAGTTCCGCCAGGCGAATCAGGTAGGCCGGGTCATCCCGCTCCCGGGAGCGGGCGTAGAGGTTGCCGTAGGTAGCGGTGGTTCCCCCGATGGCGATGGTGGCCACCAGCGCGTTCCGGTTTCCTCCCGTGGCCGGGTTGTTGACGAGCGTGACGAAACCCGGCGAAGGCTGCAGGGTGAACTGCCCGCCCAGGGCGCTCGGAAACCAGTTGTTCCACTGGTTGTTCGGGTCGGCGTTGGTGAACGAGAGTTCGAAAACGGATTCGCGGCTCCCGAACGGAGCCGTGGAAAACGCCCGGTACGGAGAAACCAGTTCGTAGCCGTTGTTGCCAATCACCCGCGTGGCGTTTCCCTCTGCCTCCGCCCATTGTCGCCGGTAGAGGTGCAGCCGCGCCCGCAGGGCCCGCGCCGCGTTTTTGGCGGCCCGGTTGCGGAGTTGCGTCGTGGCGGGGGCCACGTTCACTTCCGGCAGCAGCGGTTCGGCCAGGTCCAGGTCGCCCAACACCTGGTCGTAGGTCTGGTCCAGGGTGCTGCGCCGGATGCCCTGGCCGTCCTGGGCCGAACGGGTGGGCTTCAACACGAGGGGAACGCCGCCCCAGCCCCGTCCCAGATCGAAGTAGGCCAGGGCCCGCAGCAAGTAGGCCTCGCCCAGAATCCGGTTGCGGGCGTCGGCGGTAAAGGTCGGGTCGGTCAGGACCGGGACGCCCTCGATGAGGTTGTTGGCCGAGTTGATCACCTGGTAGAGTTGCGTCCAGGTGGCCGTCACGATGTCGTTGTTGGGGGTGTAGGCATTCTGGTCCACCTGCAGGTACTGGCTGAGCGTGCCGTTGAAGATGACGTTGTCGGCGGGCAAATACCCCAGTACGGGGTAGTTCAACTGGTAGTATTCCTGCACCTGGCTGTAGGTGCCCAGGATGGCTGCCTGGGCACCCGCGGCGTTGGTAATGGCCTGGTTGTCGGCTACCTGCTGCGCCGGTTCCACGTCGAGCACGTCACAGGCGGCGACCAGCAGCGTTGACAGCGTTAGAAAGGGGATGATCCGGTTGTTCATGTTAGTTATCAATTGTTAATTATCAATTATCATGGTGAGCGATAGTGAGCGCAGTCGAACTACGAACCACAATTGTCAATTATGCTTTTCTATTGTATTAATTGCTCGGTGGAGACCAATGATTACTGATCATTGAATCAAAGGCTTACGTTCAAACCCACTTGAATGGTACGGGGTTGCGGTACGGTGGCCCAGTCGAAGTTCTTGGTGTTCTGCAGCCCGCTCTGGGAGTTCACTTCCGGGTCCAGCCCCGAATAGCCCGTAAAGGTGAGCAGGTTGGTGCCCTGTACGTACAACCGCAGCGACGCCAGTTTGAGCTTGGCCACCAGGGCCGGCGGCAGGGTGTAGCCCAGCGTGAGGGTGCGCAGCCGCAGGAACGAGCCGTCCTCCAGGTAGCGGGTGCTCAGGTTCTGCAGCGGGCCGCCGTAGTTGTTGCTGGTCGGCCGGGTGGTCAGACGCGGAATGTCGGTCACGTCGCCGGGCTTCTGCCAGCGTTCGAGCTGTTCGGGAAAGTAGCCGATGTTCCGTTGCAGGCCGCCGTGCACCATGAAGTACCGGTTCATGTTGATGATCTGCGCCCCGGATTCGAAATAGAAGAAGAAACCCAAATCAATTCCTTTATAAGTCAATGAGTTGGTGATGCCTCCCTGGAAGTCCGGCCAGGCGTTGCCCACAATCTGGCGGTCGTCCACCGTGAGTTGCCCGTCCGGGTTCACGTCGGCGTACTCGGCGTCGCCGGTTTCGGGATTGACCCGGGTTTGCTGGTACAACCAGAAGGAATACAGGGAGGCGCCCTCCTTGAGCAGGAAGATGTCGCGCGAACCGGTCGGGAACGAAGAGGCCAGCTTCTCGATCCGGTTGACGTTGCGCGAGAGGTTGAAATTCGTCGTCCAGGTGAAGGCCCCGTTCTGGACGTTGGTGGCGGTGAGCGCCACCTCGAAGCCGCGGTTGCTGACGGCCCCGAAGTTCTGGACCAGGGAAGAATAGCCCAGCTTGCGGGGAACGGGTACGTTGAGCAACAAATCGCTGGTGTACTTGTCGTAGTAGTTGAACTCCAGTTGCAACCGGTTTTTCAGCAGTCCCACGTCCACGCCCGCGTTCCACTGCCGGGTGGTTTCCCAGCTCAGGTCCGGGTTGGCGAGCTGGAAAGCCGACGTGCCGGGCAGGTCCTGGTAGTTGGCGCCGGCTTGCCACAACCCCAGCGAAGCAAAGTCGTTGATGCCGCTCTGGTTGCCGGTCAGCCCGACGCTGCCGCGCAGCTTCAGCTCGTCGAACAGGTTCAGCTTCTTGACGAACCCCTCTTCGGCCAACCGCCAGGCCACGCCCACCGACGGGAAGTAGCCCCACCGGTTGTTGGCCCCGAAGCGCGAGGAAGCGTCCGCCCGCAGGCTCCCCTCCAGCGAGTAG
>JACMKY010000695.1 GCA_014379925.1 Cytophagales bacterium
ACACAAAAACGACCCCTATGAAAAATTCATCCAACCAAACCGTGAATGCCAAACTGGCCCAAATCCTGGCCGACGCCGACGCGACAATTGCCGAAGCGGAGGAGTACCTTTCCGTCAAAGGCGTCAAGTATTCCCTTTCCGAATGGGTGACCCTCAAGGAGTACACGCGTCGTTTTGGGTTAGAGAGCACGAACGTCGTTTCCAACTGGATCGCCCGGGGCATCGTACCACCGGCCAATGTGCTGATCATTGAAGACCTTAATAACCTGAAACTGGTCAAGGCGGTGCCGTACAAGCCGTAAAGACGCCAGGCGTTTAATTTGCGGCGGAAACGCCAAACGCAACGGGGTTTGATTACCGGCCCGTCCCGGGTTGGGAGCGGGCTTTGTTCTTCCATTCGTCTCAGAACCGTACCGGTGGTTCATCGGTCATAAATCGGTGCTGATGGAATAATCGAAAACGCAAAAGCCGCCTGACCGGGGTGATCAAGCGGCTTTTCGGGGTGCCGAAGGCGAGACTCGAACTCGCATGAGCTTACGCTCGCACGCCCCTGAAACGTGTGCGTCTACCAGTTCCGCCACTTCGGCGCGGGGTGGCGGCAAAAATAGCGAAACTGTCTTTCCCCGCCAACTACTTTCGCAAAGTTTATTTCGGGGTCGGACGGTCGATGGTTGGCAGTCAATGATCCACGGACCGTGAACGATCGTCCATCGCTGAAGGTACCACGCCACCTCCGCGAGCCGGATTCCGCAATTCGACCTTAGACCATTTCCTTGTACTGCATCCGGTGGAGTTGGGCGTAGAAGCCGTCTTTTTGCAACAGTTCTTCGTGGGTGCCCGACTCCTTGATTTCGCCCCGGTCGAGGACAATGATCCGGCTGGCCTTCTGGATGGTGGAAAGGCGGTGCGCGATCACGATGGAGGTGCGTCCCTTCATCAGCTTCTCGATGGCTTGCTGGATCATTTCCTCGGTCTCGGTGTCCACCGAGGAAGTGGCCTCGTCGAGCACGATGATTTTGGGATCGTAGACCATGGCCCGCACGAAGGAAATCAGCTGGCGTTGGCCCACCGACAGCGTGGCCCCGCGCTCCATCACGTTGTAATCGAAGCCGCCGGGCAGCCGCTCGATGAATTTCCGGGCCCCCACCAGTTCGGCCGCCTCGATTACTTTCGCGCGCGAGATGTCGGGGTTGCCCAGCGTGATGTTGCGTTCGATGGTGTCCGAAAAAAGAAACACGTCCTGCAGCACCACCCCGATCCGGCTCCGCAGGCCCCCCAGTTCGTATTCCAGAAGGTTGGTCCCGTCGATGGTGATGATGCCCCGGTTGATCTCGTAGAAGCGGCTCAGCAGGTTCACCACCGACGATTTGCCCGCGCCCGTCGCCCCCACCAGCGCCAGCGTTTCGCCCTGGTTGACGCGGAAAGAAATGTCTTTCAGCACGTAGTTCTCGTCGTTGTAGGCAAACCACACCCGGTCGAATTCTACGTTGCCCTTCAGGTCGTCGGGTTGGTGGGTGCCTTCGTTGACCACGAACTCCTGGCTGTCGAGCAGCTTGAGGATGCGGTCGGTGCTGACGATGCCCATCTGCAGGGTGTTGATGCGGTCGGCGATCATGCGGATGGGTCGGAAAAACATGTTCAGGAACATGATAAAGGCCGTGAGCGTGCCCAACGTCGTCGTCTCCTCCAGCACGCTCCGGGTGCCGTACCACACCACCAGTCCCACGCCGGCGGCCCCGATCACGTCGGACACGGGATAATACACCGAATAATAAAGCACCGACCGGATGTTGGAGCGCCGGTGTTCCTCGTTGATCTCCCGAAACTTGTCGTACTCGGCTTTCTCGCTGTTGAATATCTGCACGATGCTCATCCCCGTGATGTGTTCCTGCACGAAGGCGTTGAGGTTGGCCACCGCCGCCCGCACCTCGTTGAAGGCATCCTTGACTTTTTCCTTGAACACGTAGGTACTGAGCAGCAGAAAAGGAATGGTGGAGAGGCTGATGAGCGTCAGCCGCCAGTCAATCCAGAACATAACGGCCAGGATCAACACCAACTGCAGGAAATCACCCGCGATGGCCGCGATGCCTTCGCTGAACACGTCGGCCAGCGTCTCGATGTCCGATATGGTGCGGGTTACCAGCCGGCCGATGGGGGTATCGTCGAAGAACTTGAGCCGCAGGCGCAGGATTTTCTCGTAGAGCTGGACGCGGATATCGCGGATGATGTGCTGTCCCAGCCAGCTCGACAGGTACGTGTTGTAATACTGGGCGAAGGATTGCACTACCTGCAAGCCCAGCATGAGCAGCAGCATGGCGGTGAGTCCCCGGTAATCACCCCGGGCGACGGGTCCGTCGAGGGCATACCGGATAAGAACGGGGGTGATGGGCGTGAGCAAGGCCGCCAGGACAATCAAAAAGACGAGGATGTAGAATTGCCGGTTGTAAGGCCGGATGAAAGTGACCAACCGCTTCAGGATGACTACGTCGAAAATCCGACCGCTTTTGCTTTCTTTGTCCACGGGGTGGGGGTAGGGGATGGTTGGTTGTTGGTTGCGGTCCGCCGCTGCGGTTGGTACGCCTGCCGTGATTACCTGGCTTTCTCTTTTCAAACGCCAACGTAAAACAACGGGTGAAAGTGCCGGTTTGGTGAAAGCAACACCGGGCAAATTTTTCCCTTCTTCCAGGGATTCTTCTTTCGAAAGGGCGGCTTTATACCCTAAGCAGTTTTTGCTTCTGCGCGTAGGTATGCCGCAGGCCACGCCTGCTTACCCGACGGCTCCGGCACGGCCAACGCATTGATTTTAAATTTACCAACAAGAAAACACCGGTTTTATAGGCAACGCTTTTACTATTGACAACATCTTCGGTTCCAGCGACTGTTACCAACTCACCCAATGGCTCCCCGGCTCCACTGTCACAACGTCCCATGAAACTCATATTCTTCTTTAACCGAATCCTCCCTTGTATAGCAGTGCTGCTTCTTTGCTCAATGACCTCATTCGGACAGGGAAGCGGCCCAACGAACGAGTATGCCAAAGCCAAAGAAATCATTGAGGACCTGGATAAGATTGTAGCCCCCAACGGGGTGCAGGAATCGTATGAAATTACGATTGGCGGAGTAAAACAATGGGTCTTTGTTCGGGGGCAGGATAAAAACAATCCGATCATCCTGCTTGTGCACGGTGGCCCTGCCTCACCCATGGCACCGGTAACGTGGATGTTTCAGCGCCCAATAGAGGAGTATTTTACGGTGGTCAATTACGATCAAAGAGCCGCTGGCAAAACGTATGCTTCCAACGATACCACCAACCTGGGTAAAACAATACGCATTGAGCACTACGTCAATGATGCCATTGAGTTAGCGGAGTTTATCAAGCGAAAATACGGCAAGGATAAAGTCATCTTGATGGGCCACAGCTGGGGTACCATTATCAGCATGAATACGGCACTTAAAAGACCCGATTTATTTTATGCTTACGTGGGCATTGGACAAGTCATAAGCTCGAAAGATAACGAGAGACTGAGCTTCGAATACGCACTAAATCAAGCTACCAAACAAAAAAACGAAGTTGCGTTACGGGAGTTGCGCTCCATTGCACTTTACCCGGGCAATCAGCCCATAACCAGGGAGAGAATCATTATTGCCAGAAAATGGCCGCAGCATTACGGAGGCTTGTCCGCTTATAGAACAAATTCATTGTACTACTTCAACGCGCCGCTGCTCTCCCCTTCCTACACGGCTGATGACGCTGACGCAATAGATAAAGGTAGCCTGTTTACCTTAGGCCGTATTCTGCCGGAATTCTTGAATGTTGATTTTAAGCACGTAAAGTCGTTTCCCGTACCAGTATTCATGTTTATGGGTCGGCACGATTACACCACCCCGTCCGGACCTACGGATAGTTGGTTGAAACAGGTGAAAGCTCCGCTTAAAAAAGGGATATGGTTTGAAAACTCCGCTCATTTAATCCCATTGGAGGAGCCGGGCAAAATGCTCATTACACTAATGAATGAGGTAAGACCCTTGACAACCAAAGCAGTGCGTAGAAGTAGAAAATAGACACTGTTGTTTCCTTCCCTTGCTCCTTGGACCGGGTGAAGCGGAAGGGTAGAGGCAGTACAGCTTACGGCGGGCGTGAAGAAGCCATTCATCGCAGGGGTTCTTCTTCCGTGGCCAATTGCCTGCCGCAACCAACCGCAGCAACTCGGCGTCCCCGACTCGGCGTCCCCGACTAGGCGTCCCCGACGGACCTTGCGAAGTAACGCGGCGAAGGCAGCCCATCAACGACCAACCAAACATCCCTTCTCCCCTTGACGATTGCCCGCGGCTAACCGGCTCCGTTGGTCACCACCCCCGCGGGATAGCGCACTTCGGTCAGGAACAAACCCTGCGGGGGTACGGCCGGACCCGCCTGCCGGCGGTCTTTGGAAAGAACAATGCGTTCCACGTCCGCGGCGGTGGCCTGCCCCAACCCCACCGGCAACAACGTACCGACGATGGCCCGCACCATGCCCCGCAGGAAACGGTCGGCCCGGATGCGGAACACGAGCAGGTCGGGCGGCCAGCAATCGGCTTTTACCTCCCAGTGCACCTCCGTAATCCGGCAGCGGAAGTGATTGACCTCCGTTTTTACCCGGCTGAAGCACTCGAAATCTTCGTGGTGCCGCAATACCCGGGCGGCCTCGTTCATCCAGTCTACGCGCAGGGGCTTGGGATAGAAGTGGCACCGGTTGGTCAGGAAAGGATTCCGAACGGACGTAATCCGGTATTCGTAGCAGCGCGACTCGGCATCGAAGCGCGCGTGGACGCCGTCGGGTACGGGGAAAATATTCTTCACGGCGATGTCACTCGGCAGCAGGGCATTGAGGCGCAACACGACTTGGGAAAGGTTGTCCAGGGGAGCCGGCACGTCGAAGTGGGCAAACTGCTGCCAGGCGTGTACGCCCGTATCGGTGCGCCCGCTGCCGATCGTTTCGACGGGTTGCCGCAGCACCGTGCGCATGGCCGCGTGCAGTTCAGCTTGCACGGTGTGGGCGTTGGCTTGCACCTGCCAGCCGTGGTAAGCAGTGCCGTCGTAGGCTAATTCAATAAAGTACCGCGTGCGCATCCCGGCAAAGGTAACCAAAACGCGGGCGCGCGGCCCTTTACCTGGCGGGTGGTTCAACTAACCTTTTCAGGAGGCGCGCGTAATAGGGCTAATTTCAACCAAACAACATTTTTCATGAAAAGCAATGCCGCAAAACTCGGTGCCCTTGGCCTCCTCATCCTCCTGCTATCCCCCGCGTTCCGGGCGCGGGCGCAGGGCAACCGAACGTGGGGGATTGGTCCGGAGTTGGGAGTCAATTTCGCCAAGTTCGGGCGGGATGCGCCCGACAACGACCTCAAGACGGGCGTAGTGGCCGGCTTCTCGGTGACGCACAGTGTAATCGACAACTTTGGCATCACGGCGAAAGCGTTGCTCACCCAGCGAGGGGCCAGATTTGAGAGCAGGATGGCCGGTGTGAGTCCGGTAACCACCAAAACCACCCTCAACTACCTGGAGATTCCCCTCCTGGCCCGCTTCTTTCTAAACAAGGACGGGAAGTTTCGCCCCAACCTGTTCGCCGGTCCCTCCTTCGGCTTTTTGTTCGGGGGAACCTACCAAACCGGCAGTGACGATGCGGTGAAGATCGAGAATTACAGGGACTTTCTTAACCCCTTTGATTTTGGCTTGACGGGAGGCCTGGGCCTGAACTACGAGGTGGCCACCGAAACGCGGTTGCTGCTCGATGCCCGCTACGTCTACGGATTGAGCAACGTAAACAAGGCCGGTGACAATTACAACAACCAGGGCATCACCGTGAGCGTGGGCGTTTCGTTCGGATTCTAACGCCAAGCCGGAGCGGACCCAATCGGTGTGGTCTGGCAGACCCCACCATTTGGGTCCGCTTCTCTCTACTTCACCCGTACTTTTCCCCGGCGCTGGCCCCGGGAAGACTTGAACAGCTTTTCGTCCAGGCTGAACCTTCCCGGCCCGATGAAGAGAAGACCCAGGAACGTAACGCCGGCTTCAATGGCGTGGGAGGCTCCGTTCAGGTCGTCGCCCCGGCTGAGGTGCGAGTTGGTGGCTACGACCATGGTAATGAGCAACAGCAGGCAGGACGGACGGAAGAACAATCCCAACAGCAGCAGCAGGCCGCCCCCGAATTCGGCAAAACCCGCCATAAAGCCCCAGAACTGGGGCAGGAAGGTAATGCCGAACGCCGCCAATGATTCGCCGATTTTCTGCCAGTACGCGGGACCACCCGCCAATTTGGGACCACCGTGTACCATGAACATCAGCCCGAGGCCGATCCGGAGGAGAAGCAATCCCGCATCGCGCAGCGGGTAAGCGTTGACAAGAAGTTTCATATCAGGGTTTGAACGGGTGAGGGACGGGACAACTTTTTCTCCCCGCGAATTAACCACTAAATTTGTGAATCCAAAAAACGGCATTCCCTTGAATCTCTCCCGCTTCATCGCGCAACGCATCCGCCAAACCACCACCGCCTCCTTTTCCGCCACCGTCACCCGCGTCGGCGTGGCCAGCATTGCCATCGGGCTGGCGGTCATGATCCTCTCCTTTGCCATCCTGGGCGGCTTCAAGGGCGTGATCATGCGGAAAATATTCAGCTTCGGGGCGCACATCCAGGTGACCAAGTTCACCATGAACAATTCCTACGAGGAGACCCCCGTCTCAACCAACGCCGACCTCTACCAGAAATTCAAGCCCGGACCGCGGTTGCAACACATCCAGGTGTTTGGTCACAAAGCGGGTATGCTCCAGTCCGACCAGGAAATCATGGGCGCGGTGCTGAAGGGCGTGGGACGCGACTACAACTGGTCGGCCTTCCGACAAACCCTGGTGGCGGGCGACATCCTTGCCTTTCCCGATTCGGGGAGCACCGCCTCCGGGGGTCCTTCGTATTCCAACCAGATTCTCGTCAGCCGACGGATCGCCAACAAACTCCGGGTCCGGCCCGGCGACAAGGTGACCATGTATTTCATCCAGAACCCGCCCCGCGCCCGCCCGTTGGTGGTCAAGGGCATCTACGAAACCGGGCTGGAAGAACTGGACAACACGTTGATTATCGGCGACATCGGGCTGGTGCAGCGTCTCAACGACTGGTCGCCCGACCAAGTGGGCGGTTTCGAGGTTTTCGTCAACGGCTTCAACGGAACGGACCTCCACCAGCTGGACCAGGCCTACCAGGAAGTGGACGAGCGAATGGACCAGGACATGGGCGGCAGCAAGATCACCGACCGGTACCTGTCGTTGTTCGACTGGCTTTCGCTGCTCAACCGCAACGTGGTGGTGTTCCTCACCCTGATCCTGTTCGTGGCCTGTTTCAACATGGTATCCATCCTGCTGATCCTGATGATGGAGCGGACGGCGATGATTGGGATGTTGAAGGCGATGGGAGCCACCGACTGGCAGATCCGCCGCATTTTCCTCTACAATGGAATCAGCCTCGTGTGGCGGGGCCTGCTGTTCGGCAACCTGCTGGGCGTGGGTCTTTGCGCCCTGCAATACCATTTTCGCCTCATTCCGCTCGATCCGGTCAACTACTTCATGGACACCGTGCCAATCGAATGGAACTGGCCGGTATTCGGGCTGCTCAACCTGGCTACCCTGGTGGTGGTGAGCGCGGTGCTGGTCATTCCTACCTTCATCGTCACCCGCATCCAACCCATCCGGGCCATCGCCTTTGCCAAGTAGAACGCATGATCGGGTGACGGAATGTCATCCTTCCTCCTTTTCAACCGTTCCTTTTCGTTTTAGGGCATTCCTGGTCATGGCTCCGGCGTCTCAATCGCCTCCAGCACGTCGGCCAGTTGATCGAAGTCCTTGAGGCCGGGCTTGATTTCGCGGCTGCCGCGCAGGGCGATGCCTCTGACGGGCAGCAGGTCGAGCAGCAAGTGGATGTTGGCCGGGCCAAATCCGAAACCCAGCAAAATGGGGTACTTGGTGGCCAACCGCTTCAGGAACGACAGCTCGAATTCGGTCAGCACGACGTGGTCCGATTCGAGCAGCAAATACGTTGCGTAGGACCGGCTGGCTTCGCAGACGGCCCGGAGCGAACTTTGGTCATTCTCCGCAAAATCAGCGCGCAGGATCAGGGGAACGTCGAGAGCCGCCAGCGAAGGAAGTACATTCACGCAACTGGTTTGCAGGTAGTTTACCGGGTAGCGGGTGAGCAGGTTCGCGGCTTCGGAAGCGGGAATGTTCCCGAGTTCACCCACCAGGTCTACGCCCGAAACCCAGGCGGTAATTTCCTTGAAAGCCAATTCGCTCACAAAATCCGGTGAGGTGGCATCCAGCGAAAATCCCAGCAAGTCCACGCCCATTCCGGCGCAGTAGCGGGCGTCGCTCAGGTTGGTGATGCCGCTCACCTTCACGACAGTTCTCAAAGCCATGGAAATATTAGACTTGTTGGATATTATATATTTAATAATGAAGCTGTTATAAATACGGCATTTGCTCTATGTAGCTGAAAACGGCTTATTCGATAGACTTATTGTTAATTGAAGATCAATCTGTTAACCCTACAGTCGTTGGTTTGATGGGTGGTTGAGTTAGTTTATAATTCCAAAGTGCAGCACACATTTCCGTGATTTGATCAATGAAGGAGATTGATTTCAGACGAATAGTTTGCGTAATAATACGATAAGTCTTCATTCCACCAATGGCGTCGGTTGGCACGGTCGGACGGCCGATGCCGCCGCCCTTCGTTTACGAACGCTGCGAAAGCAGCCAGGCGCCGATGCGGCTCAACGGCTATTCGCATTTGACTGATGCGTTTGTTAAAGCATTTTTTTAACTCCAGTAAATCGGCTCCGGCAGGTAATTTATCGTGCGCTTTTCTCTTGATGGGTATCAACACGTTTAAGGTTTAATAGTCTTTTTCTATGCCTTCCGAAGGAACGCTGCGAACAGCAGCCCAGAAATAACCTAAATCTAACGGCAAGCTCTTCTCTTTAAACCAAGGTTGAGATGAATCAAATTCCTTCTTAAACAACCCATAATCGTGATGACGACCAAAAGCCGTTCTTCCTAAGTACCGAATTTGCTTCGAACGATTGCTGATCACGGAATTCTTTACACGGTGGACTTTTTTTACCGCTGTACCTTTCTTTCTGTTCCTCTTGATTACTAGGACGTTGTACCGGTATTTCGACGGTCTGACGCGCGGTGGCGTCGATCAATAATTCCTTTTCTTGTCGGAAATAATGTTCGAATTCTTCTACCGTCTTGAATTCTCTTTTAGGTGCCACCCCTAACTGCCGCACTGGGCCGCTGGCCGCGGCGTTACTTCGTAAGGTGAGTTGTAGAATGAGTAAGTTTCAAAATTACACTTAGCTACGGAAGCGTCCGTACCGTAAATGCAACCCAGCACATCGTAGGTCAAGGTGTTCTTAAGCTGAAACAAGACGGGGTCGCCCAGACGGGGTCGCCCAGACAAAAAAAGCATCTCCTCGTAAGTGGATAAAATAACGCGAGCAGAAAGATTTTCCAATTTCTTTTTTAGGGTCATTTCGTGTTTTTGCTCGTAACTTTCAATGAAGACTTCCTTCAATTTTTGGAAGCCGATTAGGGACAGCCCGGTGGTGGCGCGCATTGGTCGGTCATGGCGTACGTTGGCGTAGAGCATCGAATAAGCCGTTTTTGGCTACCAAGGCAGAGAAAATGCCGTGTTCATAACAACTTGATTATTAAATATATACCATCCAACAAGTCTAGTGTACCCCATCTTTCAAAAAGAGGGAATCTTTGGGTTGATTCCGGTTGCGCCATCGCGGAACCGGAATTTCGTTTGGATCTTATTTTTTAAGAAGGTAAGGACTTTCGAAGCCGAGTTTGGTCAGGCCGCGCTGCACGTCCGGGGAGCCCATGAACAGCTTCCAGAGCAGACCCGTCCGGTGGTTTTCGATCATGCCCACAATGGGACCCTGGTCGATGGCCAGGTAGGATTTGGCGTACCAGTTGTGGTGTTCGCTGAAGCCGTCCACGAAGCCGTATTCGCCCCAGATTTTATCGCCCAAGTCGTGGTAGAAATGTTTAAGGGCCTGCATCGCGTACTCCGGCGCGTAGGGAAAAGCCGACAGCGCCGCCGTGGGCGAAATCACGCCCAGGTCCTCGGTGGGCGAGTGCGCGGCGTAGCCCTGGTAGCTGTCGGAGGCAGTCAGGCCCCAGCTGTTGGGGCCGTAGCCCCGGTATTGTTTGGGATTTTCGATGCAGTAAGCGCGGTTGATGAGGGTGTGGTTCTCGTTCTGCTGCCAGTAGTCAGCGTGTTGGTCCTTCAGGCCGTGCGGGTCGAGGCCCAGAAACGAGTAGTGCGAAAAGAACAGCGGCCCACCGTAGTCGAAACCCAGCGGCAGCGTGGTCTGGTAATACACTTTGCCATTGCGGAAATGGTCACCGACCGCCCAGCCCCCGTCGTAGACCGGCTTGTCGATGGCAAACCGGGGGGAAGCCGCGGCCAGCACGTAGGTGATCAGGCACTCGTTCCACCCGTGGATGGGGTGGTTCATGCTCCAGCCGTTGTTGGGACTCCAGTGCCAGTAGAGCACGTTCTGGTTGCCTTGGGTGTGCCAGTTCCACTCGATGCCTTCCCACAGCCACCCGATTTTGTTGCGCAGCTGGCTTTCCGTCGGGTTGTCGGCCGTGAAATACTGCCGGGCGCAAATCAGTCCCTCGAACAGGAAGGAAGTTTCCACCAGGTCACCCCCGTCGTCCTTGGGACTGAAGCGGATCACCTTGCCGGTTTCGCCGTTTAGCCAGTGCGGAAAAACGCCGTGGTACATGTCCGACTTCCACAAAAAGTTCACGATTTTGAGTACGCGCCCGGCGGCCTGCTCGCGCGTGATCCACCGGCGTTCGGCGGCCACGATGATGGCCATCACGCCGAAGCCCGTACCGCCGGTGGTCACCACTTCATTGCCGTAGTCGTAGGCCACGTTGCTGCGCTCCCGGGCCAGGCCGCTCACCGGGTGCCCAAAGTCCCAGAAGTACCGAAACGTCTGGCGCTGCACCAGGTCGAGAAGCTGTTCATCGGATAAATTCCGGGGGCGTTGACGGGCATCAAACGGAACCGTTTTCTTCGGCGTTTTTACCGGCTGGGCCCACGGCCGACCGGGCAGGAGCAGCAGCGAGAGCAGGACCAAGGTGATTGCTTTCATCAGTAGTTGTTCAAAAACACGAGGAGTGGAAAAGCACCGGTTAGCCCGGGCGATTCCAAACCCATCATATAAGGGATAACGGTTGGGGGGGTTTTCAAAAACCACCCCCCAGACCCGGGTATTCAAAACCCA
>JACMKY010000696.1 GCA_014379925.1 Cytophagales bacterium
CAGTCCGGAGGTGGGCGACCAGGCCATGCTGACCAACCTGCAGGAGATCCTGGCCTTCAAGGAAGAACACCCCCAGCAAGTGGTCCTTTTGTTGGGCAACCACGACATCCAGTACCGGTTTTATCCCGACTTCCGTTGCAGCGGATTCCGCGCCAACCTACAAAAGCGTTTGAGCGCGCTGTTCGTGGCCCACGGTGCTTCGTTTCAGGTAGCCTACCAATACCGGGATTACCTGTTCACCCACGCCGGAGTGACCCGGCGCTGGTACGACAAACACGAGGCATTGATTCTGGAGACGTGGGAAAAGGGCAATTTCGACGAATTCGCGGACGTGTTAAACGCGCTGGCCGCCGCGGGCCACTTGCCCATCCTGGGTGAGATCGGGGAAGAGCGGGGCGGATTGCCGGGAGACGACGGCGGGCCTTTCTGGGCGGACATCACCGAATCCAGCCGGGAACCCTTCTTTGATTACCACCAGGTGGTGGGACACACCAAGGTGGAAGACATTAGCCGGGTTAACCTCGGCCCCAGTTCAGTCACCTACGTGGATGTGCTGAACACGCGAACGAAATTCTTTTCGTTCGAAACGTGACCCCCCAATCGTCCCGGCCAATGGCCCCCGCAACGGTCCGGGCCGGAGGCTGGCCCTTCAAGCCCGGCGCTACCGCAGCGGAGAACGGCGGTGCACCCGTCGTTGCTTGACGCAGACGAGGAGAATTCCCGGGCTCAGGATGAGTACGATGTCCAGGCCCAGCCGTTCCAAGGCGTGCCCCGCCAGGTCAACTTGGTAAGTCAACACCCCTCATTGGTCCGAAGCGGATTGCCGGGTGCAAAAAGTTTTCTTCGATACGGAATCTTCCGGCGAACGATGGCCGTTAGAGCGAAGAAACGAAAAATATGATTGTTTATAAGTCGCGGGATTGGTGGGAAGCCATCCAGCATTTTCACACGACGCAAACCATCCGGGTGTTGCTGGTAAGGGTGGCGCTGATCGGCACCTACGTAACGGTAATTGCCGTGGCCGAATTTCAATACCTCAATTTTGGGTTCAAGGTCGAACGCGAGTACTTCTCCTTCCTGGGGATCCTGTTGAGCCTGCTGCTGGTGTTCCGCACCAACACGGCCTACGACCGGTTCTACGAGGGACGCATCCTGTGGGGACAACTGGTCAACAATTCGCGTAACCTGGCCGTGATGCTGAACGGGATGTTGCCGGAGGACGACCACGACAACCGCCGCTACTACGCGAAAGTGATTTCCAACTTTGCCATTGCTTTGGAGGGGCACCTGCGGGAAGGCGTTGCGTTTGACAAACTGGAGGCGATGGGTCCCGGCGGCCGGGAGCAACTGCGGGAAGCGGATCACGTACCCCTCCGGCTGGCCGCCCTGCTGCAGGAGGGATTCGAACGGCTCCAGCGCGAGAACGTACTCATCCCGATTCACCTGCTCACGCTCCGGCCCTACCACCAGGCCCTGCTGGACGTTGCCGGGGCCTGCGAGCGAATCCAGAAAACGCCCATTCCTTTTTCCTACAGCTTTTTCATCAAGGTATTCATCACCGTTTTCATCCTCCTCATTCCTTTCGTACTGCTGGACTCGTACGGCTACTTCGTGATTCCGATGACGATGTTCGGTGCCTACGCGTTGCTGGGGGTGGAGATGATCGGCGACGAAATCGAAGATCCGTTTCAAAAAGAAAACAACCACCTGCCCCTTACCCAGTTGTCCAACGCCATCCGCGTCAACGTCCACGACGCGCTGAACGTTCGGCTACCCGACTACAAGAAGGCACTCGCCGACGTGCCCTACAGCGTGGTGTACTGA
>JACMKY010000697.1 GCA_014379925.1 Cytophagales bacterium
ACAAGTGCAGAACCTGCCCTTGGTGGTGCATCAATGGGGCACTACCTGGTCGGTCAACTACGTAGCAAAAAGATTCCAGGTAAAGCCTTTCATTACTTTTCAAAATACCACCTTATTGAATTATTCCAAATACTCGAACACCGACAATGCGCGGGCTGGCGCTGCCAACGGAAATGATCCCCAGCAAAACAACATCAACTCCGGTAAAGGCACTGAAATCGATCACCAATTCACCCCCCGGGTGTACGGCGGAGCCTCGGTCAACTACCAGATCAGTCAGAAGATCGATTTTAACCTCAACCCTTACTACTATTCCAAACATACTTTTTACCACGCCGATCACCTCCTGTCCGATGACAAGATCATCCGAGGGGTTGGCAACATCCGGTCAAAATTAATCCTGAATGCGAAGTTGTCCTACTCCCCCGTCAAAGCGGCAACGGTATTCGTGAGTGCGAAGAACTTACTCAACGACCGTTCTCAGGAATACTACAACACCGACCGGATGGGAAGTAGGGTCTTGGCGGGAGTAAATTTTCAGTATTGATTCGACCAACGCAACCCTTGCCGTGGGCCCTTGCATTCTGCGTGCAAGGGCTTTTTAATTGGTTAAACAAGGCTAAAAACCGCTTCTTTGGCTCAAAAAAAGTCCGGAGGCCGGTTTAAACCTCGACCCCACGTTGGAAACCTGCGCAAGTAATCCAGTGACTGCTTTGGTCGAATGGTTGGCAGGGTTCGTCGCTGGTTTTGCGCTCGAACCCCATTCCCGCGTTTCTTTGGTGATCCGGTTGCTGCTTACTCCCTGGTAGGCAGCAACCTTTTTTTGCCCCGGCCAAACGGCAACCCGGAAAAGGCGTTTGGCCGGGCGGTGGAGGCGCGTTCACCGTGGTTTATAAAAAGCGGGGAGGAAGGCGGTTACGAAGGAGGCCAAATGCGGATATATCCGCGTTTGGCGGGCTTTCTTTCCCCTCGCCTTGATTACGCGTACCAAACTATTCTCTCGGTTGGGAACGACCGTTACCGTTCATGAAAAGACTCCTTGGGGGAACACCGGCAATGTGGATGATGGTGTTGCTCGTTTTCCCGTCCGCCGGGTTTGCCCAACCCAACCAACCGCTGTCCCAACAGGCCGTTCTGTTGGCCAGGACGCTCGAAAAGAATCACTACCAGCCCCGCGCCCTCGACGACGGGTTTTCCGAACGGGTCTTCGTCCGGTTTCTGCACCTGCTCGATCCGCACCGCCTGTACTTCACCGCCGCCGACATCGGGGCGTTGTCGGCGTACCGTCGGCAGTTGGACGATGAATTGAGGGGCGATTCCTGGCAGTTTCTGCCCCGCGTTACCACCCTCTACCAGCAACGCCTCACCCAGGCTGAACCAATTCTGGGGGAAATTTTACGGAAGCCCTTCGATTTTTCCAACCCCGAAACCATCGCGTTTTCGGAAACGGACAGCCTGGATTTCGCCGCCGATGAGGCGGCGTACGGGCAGCGCTGGCGCAAATGGCTGAAGTACCAAACCCTCCGGCAAATGGCGGGAATCGCCGCCGAAAGCCACGCCGGAGACCCGAACGGGATGCTGGCCGCGGAACCCGCCGCGCGGCAACAGGTCGGCGCGGTGGAGAAACGCAACCTCCGGCGGACCCTGGAGCATCCCGGCGGGTACGCCAACTGCGTGGGCGCGCTCTTTTTCAACGCCGTCGCCGCCTGTTTCGACCCGCACAGCGCTTACTTCTCGAAAACCGACTACGAAAATTTCGAATCGGCCCTCTCCAAGGAAGCCCTTTCCTTTGGCATGGACCTGGATGAGAACGAAGCCGGCCGCATCGTCATTGCCCGGCTGGTTCCCGGCGGGCCAGCGTGGAAGTCCAACGAGTTGCACAAGGACGACGTGCTGACCGGGTTGCGGTGGTCGGGCAACCCGGCGGTGGACCTGGCCGGGGCCGACGTGGCGGAAGTGGAAAGCCTGTTGCAGTCCACCAACGCGGGCCAGTTGGAGCTCATCGTCCGGAAAACCAGCGGGGTGGTCAAGACCGTGTCGCTCACCAAGGAGAAGATCCGGGAAGAAAACATCGTCAAGAGCCTGGTTCTGCAAGGGGAACGGAAAATCGGCTACCTCTCGCTG
The DNA here is from genome assembly GCA_014379925.1 of Cytophagales bacterium. Classification (GTDB taxonomy): domain Bacteria; phylum Bacteroidota; class Bacteroidia; order Cytophagales; family ES-bin-26; genus ES-bin-26. Next base: position 2,125 of record JACMKY010000697.1, read on the forward strand.
CCCGGCTTCTACACGGAATGGGAAAACCCGTCCGGTTTGGGGTGCGCCAACGACGTGGCCAAGGAAATCGTCAAACTCAAGGAGGAACGGATCGACGGGCTGATCCTCGACATCCGCTACAACGGCGGGGGCTCCCTGGAGGAAGGGTTGAACCTGGCCGGCATCTTCGTGGACGAAGGCCCGCTGTTCGTCACCCGGGGCCGGGACGGCAAACCCGCCGTATTGAAAGATCTGAACCGCGGCACGGTCTACGACGGACCGCTGGTGGTGCTGGTGAACGGACAAAGCGCTTCGGCTTCCGAAATCCTGGCTTCCACGCTGCAGGATTACCACCGGGCCCTGATTGTCGGCAGCCCCACGTTCGGCAAAGCCACCTCGCAGGTGGTTCTCCCGCTCGATCCGGCCCGAAGAACCGCCGGCCACGTGAAGGTCACGGTGGACAAACTCTACCGGCTGGACGGCAAGAGCGCTCAGTTGGGTGGCGTCCGGCCCGACGTGTACCTGCCCGATCTCTACGAATCGGTGAACTACCGCGAGGCTTCCCTGCCGTTTGCCCTCCCCGCCGACTCGTTGACCAGGAAGATTGTCTACGCGCCCCTCCGGGCATTGCCCACCGAGGAACTGGCCCGCCGGAGCCAGGCCCGGGTTGCCACCAACCCTTCCTTTCAACTCATCCGGCAAATAGCCGACTACGGGCGCAGCCACCCGGCGGAAGAAAGCAAAGCCGGCGTCAATCCGGGAACCCGAACCGTTCCCTTGACCCTGGCCCACTTCCGGGACCGTACCCAGCAGCGGTACCAGTGGTGGCAGGCGTGGGTGGCGGCGGAGAAAGGACATTCGAACGAGTTGTCGGTGCAGAACCACCGCTTCGATCAGGCGGTGACGGCGGTGGATGCCTACGGCAAGGAGATGAACGACCTCCTGATCGGCAACATCCAACGGGATGCCTACGTCGGGGAGGCGTGCCGCATCCTCCACGACCTGCTTTCCCTGCCCACGAAATAGAGTCGATGAGTAAGGGAGTTGATGAGTGGATGAGTCAATATGGGTCAATAATTGAACATTGCTACTCAATGGTAAACTCATTCACTTACCGACGCTGCTCAATAAACTCACACACCTTGAACGCCAGCGTCGATGCAATGCATCGACGCTACGCCCCTTACTCATCAACGCTGGTTCGACCGCAGCGGCGGCCGCTTCGCTCACCATGAAAACTCATCCACTCATCAACTCTCTTATTCATCCACTCCCTTACTCATCAACGCATGAAAAGATCATTCCTCGCTTACGGTTTGCCCCTCCTGTTTTCCGGGCTGTTGTCTTTGGCGGGCTTGCCAGCCGCCACCGCCCAGAACATCACCGATGCGGGTGCCTACATGGGATACATCAGTGGCCAATACCGGGAAATCCTGAAGGATTACGTGGGTTACAGCAGCGCGGTAGCCCACGGGAAAAACGCCCGGAAGATCGAGAACCGCCGCCAGGAATTGATCCGGACCACCAACGACGCCCGGCGGAAGATTACGGCGATGCCGCCGTTCGAGGGCGATAAAAGCTTCCGCGACTCCACGGCGAAGTTCCTGCTCATCTCCTACCACCTTCTCAACGACGATTACGGCAAGATCGTCAACCTGGAGGAAGTGGCCGAACAATCGTACGATGCCATGGAGGCTTACCTGATGGCCCAGCAGCTGGCCAACGAAAAACTGGACCAGGCCAAGGCAAGGCTCGACGCCACGGAAAAGGCCTTTGCCGGGAAAAACAACGTCCGCCTGCTGGAGACCAAGGACGACCTGGCCCGGAAAGCGGAGAAGACTACCCAAATCAACAGCTACTACCACCCCCTTTACCTGATCTTCTTCAAGAGCTACAAACAGGAAATGTACCTGCTGGACGCGGTGCAAAAAAAGAACGTGAACGCAGTCGAGCAGAACAAGAATACGTTGGTCAAGTACGCCGAAGCGGGGCTGGGCCAACTGGATACCCTTCCCGGAATGTACGGCGACCGGTCGGTGGTGAACGCCTGCCGCCAGCTGCTGGAATTTTACCGGGATGAGTGCCGGCAGCAAATGCCCGCCCTAACCGGTTTCTACCTGAAGGAAGAAAACTTCACCAAAATCCAGCAGGCCATGACGGCCAAACGCGGACGCACCCAGGCAGACATTGACCAGTACAACCGGGCGGCGGACGAAATGAACCAAGCCGGCAACGCGTTCAACCGTACCAACGGCCAGCTGTTTGAAAGCCGGAAGAAGCTGCTGGATAACTGGAACAAGACGGTGGCCGCCTTCTTCGACAAACACGTGCCCAAATACAAGGAATGAGCAGGGGAGTTTATGAGTGGAAAAGTAGCATCGATGCAATGCCTTGACGGATGCGTTGGAAAACGTCTAGAGGGAGCGCGTTAGGGAGAACGCTAAACGTCGTGCCGATTGAAAAGAGGAGCATCCGGCGGTTCATCACCCGAAAGTGCCGACCGGGACAAGCCCGCGGGGATCATTCTCCCGGATAGAGTACGTAGGTAGGAATTGCCCGGTTTAGGGCGAAATTTAGTGGGTGGGGAAGAATAGTTTTGTCCCGCTACCAACCTCTCTTCCCGTGAACGCACCCAGCCAAACAAAAATCGGCAGAACAGCCCGGATGCTCGTTTTGCTGTCGGCGGTTCTATTGGTCAACTGCAAAGGAGAAGACGGGGAATTGGGGCCAAGTGGGCAGACGGGACCCGCCGGTTTGGACGGCAGCAACGGTGCGCCGGGAACACCGGGCGTTCCCGGTGCGCCAGGGACACCCGGTGCGCCAGGAACGCCCGGTGCACCGGGAACGCCCGGCGCCCAGGCGTTCGAAGACGGGTTTGTCAAAGGAACCATCCAGGGAAAGCGCCGGGACGGGCAATCGTTCGAAGAACCGTTCGAATACCGGATCACCGACGTAAGGTCCGGTTTCGAGCCCTACGGACCGCCGGGCGGGGGCTTGGAAAAGCTGGTCATTTCCAGAAGCCCGGAACCTGGTGAGGGTACCTACGGCAGTGAGGTGGTCAAGCCCGGGTGCAGCTTCGAGTTGTTGTTCGACCGTAGAGGAGCCAGTAGCCAGACCATTGCCACGAACGACTTCAAAATCAGCTTCAACAAAACCCTGCCGAACCGGCGTCTTTTCAACCTCCAGGCTCCCGGGCAATTTCTTCCCATCGGAACCACTGCGTTGGCCATTTCCGACGCCTACACCGGGGCGTATCCCCTCCGGTACAACGGGCGGGTGGTCGACCAATATTACGACCGGGTGAGTGGCAAGAAGTACGTCGTATTTTTTGACCAGGCTTACAACCGGATTTATTTTGAAGGCCAGGATCAATACCGCTTTGCCTTCCGCATCGGCCCCGATGGCCAGCAGTCAACGGTCTCCGATCCGTACGGCACCCTGAACTACAATCCAGCCTCCCCGGCTTTCACCAAGGCGGAGGACGACACCGACCTGTCGACATCCGTGCCCGTGCCGGCGGACGCGTACGCAATCACGAATTTTAACTACAGCCCGGACGGAATCGTCACCTTTGACTACCGGGCAAGCATCAGTCAATACAACAATTCCACCTACAACGCCTTGGAGATCACCGGAAGCGTACGGATTACCGCCTACGACGGCAAGGTGATGCGCCGAACCGCCGAAGGCCAGTAAATAATCATCCTTTTCTACCGCATTGAACCGGGGCCGGGCCGCGCAGGCGTTCAGTGGAGATCAATGATCATTGATTATCGACTGCCGATCTCCGCATCAGGTAAAACACCGGGATGCCGAGCAACACGATCAGCACCCCCGCCCAACTCGTGGCCGACTTGAAAACGAGCAGGTCCAGGCAGATGGCGGAAGCAACCACCACGTAAATGGCCGGGATCAACGGGTAGCCAAACGCCCGGTAGGGCCGCTCGGCATTGGGTGCCTTGCGCCGCAGCACGAACACCGCCGCCACCGTGAGCACGTAGAACAGCAGGGCCACGAAGATGACGTAGTCGAGCAGCAGGCCGTAGGTTCCCGACAGGCACAGCAGGCAGGTCCAGGCACCCTGGAGCGCCAGCGCCCAGCCGGGTACCGCCCGTTGGTTGAGTTCCCCCGCTTTCCTGAAAAAAAGGCCGTCCTGGGCCATCGCGTAGTAAACCCGCGCCCCGGCCAGGATGAGTCCGTTGTTGCAGCCGAAGGTAGAGATCATGATGAACACGGCCATGATCACCACCGCCGGGTTGCCGAAGATCTGCTGCGCCGCCGCCGTGCCCACGCGGTCTTCGGCGGCGAACTGAATGCCGCGGCCCAACACGTCCGGGGCGGCGGGGTCGCCTTGCACGGGCAGCATCACCAGGTAGGCCACGTTGGCCAGCACGTACACCACCGTCACGGCGAGCGTGCCGAAAAACAGGCTCAGGGGCAAGTCACGCTTCGGGTCCTTCATTTCCCCGGCCGTAAAGGTGACGTTGTTCCAGGCGTCGCTCGAAAACAGCGAACCGACCATCGCCAGCCCGAACGCAATCAGCAAGCCCGTGCCGACCAGCGGGGTCCGGCCGATTAATTGTCCGTCGGTTACCTGCGTGGAGAAAGCCGTCCACAGGTCGGAGAAGTTAGCGGCGACGGCCGTGGCGTTGCGGCCCACCAGGATGCCCAGCAGGATGAGGCCGAGCAGGGCCGCCACCTTGGTGACGGTGAAAATCAGCTGCACGTACTTGCCGGTTTTCACGCCCTGAATGTTGAGGTAGGTGAGCAGAACAATGGAAGCCATCGCCAACAGTTGGTTGGAGGAAACACCCAGGCTCCCCAGTTGGAAAAGAACGTTCTGCGGACTGAACCAGGGCAGCAGCACGGCGGTGTACTTGGCGAAGGCGATGCCCACCGCCGCAATGGTACCCGTTTGGATGACCAGGAAAAAGGCCCAGCCGTAGAGAAATCCCACCAGCGGGTTATACGCCTCGCGCAGGTACACGTACTGACCGCCCGCCCGGGGCATCATGCCGGCCAGTTCGCCGTAGCTGAGTGCCCCCGTCATGGTAAGCAGGCCGGTCACCAGCCACACCAGCAGCAGGTAGCCGGGCGAGCCGAGTTGCCGCCCGATGTCGGCGCTGACGATGAAAATGCCCGATCCGATCATGGAGCCTACCACCAGCAGGGTGGCGTCGAAGAGCCCGAGTTCGCGCTTCATCTGCGCTTTTTCCGTGGTTTCCGGCATGCTTATTTTTTTGAATGCGTGGGGCGACGCGGCAGTGCATCGTCGGTACTGAGCAAAAAGGTACGTTTTTTGCGGATTTTTTCGTACGTTGAATCTTCCCGCAAGTAACGCATTATTCCTTTTTCTCCCCCATCCGTATGTTGAGAAAAGTTCTTTCTTTGGCTTCACTCCTCTCTTTGGGCCTGGCAATGACCCCGGCCTTGCGCGCCCAGGTGGAGAAGATCAAGCAGACCTCCCACGAAAACGCGCAGGAACGGTCCTCCTCCGGCCGCTCGTCTTCATCGGCTTCCACCAGCTTTGACGACGGGAGCGGGGGCAACTGGGGTTTCGGGGCCTGGTTGATCGGAGAAACCATCGGCCAGGTGGCCAACTGGCAGGCCTACAAACTGCGGAAACGATTCGCCAACCCCTCGGTGGTGTCGCTGGAGATCATGCCTCACCTGGGCATCAATCCGCCGGACTACTACCTGGCGATGCCCCGCGTCCGGGGAAACTGGGGACTTTTCTCCACCGACTTCCGCTACAACCTCCTCATCGAACCGGCGGTGGAAGGGTACCGGTCTTTCCGGACGCTCGACTGGCAAATCCTCCAGTTGAACCTGGTCACCACCCGCCCCGTCACGTTCCGGGTTGGCACGGGCTTTTCGCACGAATCCGCCGCCCGCCGCGCCTTTCACGAAAGCACATTCGCCCTGGAGGGACGCCTCAAGGCGGACCAGTTGGGCTGGGGGGCCGAATACCGGGTATCGAAGGACTACGAAACGGGGGCCGTGCCCCGCCGGGAATTCGGCGTACGGGGACAGTACCAGGTCTGGGAGCGGGGCAAAACGCGGGGCTACCTGATGCTGGGCGGCTTCTTCCAACGGTACTACGGCCGGGTAAACGTCGGGGGAATCCAGGGCGGAATAACGTTGGTAATGAACAATTAACGGTAAATATCCGGGTGATCGGCAATTTTTTGAAGATTGGCCGGTTCTATGGATGCGCTCTCAGTCAAAGCCTTGAAACCTACTTTTTACGGTTACCGCCGGTTGCTCATCAGTGGGGTATGGATGGCGCTTTTGGCCACCCGGGGCTTCGCGCAGAGCATCAGCGGCTACGTGCTCGATGAGAACAATGACCCGGTGCCCTTCGCCAACGTTTTTGTCAAGGAGCTTTCGAACGGAACGGCGGCCGATGGGCAGGGGCATTACTACCTTTCCGTGGATCCCGGGGTCTACAACCTGGTCTTTTCATCCGTGGGATACCAGACCAAATCGGTTCAGGTTATTATCAAAGACCAACCCGTCACCAGAAACGTCGCGCTGCAATCGTCGAGCGTTCAGCTCAATGAGGTGGTGGTGAAGTCGAACCGCAAGGATCCGGCCTACGAAATCATCCAGCACGTCATCGACAACAAGGCCAAATTCCTGTCGCAGATCAAAAGTTCGCGGGCAAAGGTGTACGTGCGGGCGACCGAAACCGGGGACGTCAAGAAAAAGAAGGCCGTCCGGGACGAAACGGACGAATTAGACAAAAAAGGTCCCCCGGTAGATCCGCTGGCCGAAGCAAAGAAAAAAGAGCAGGCGCGACTGGAGAGCATCAACATGGTGGAGATGCAGCTGGTACTCAATTACGAAGCGCCCGATAAGTATAAAGAAGAGCGGACCGGGTATAAATTGTACGGCCGGCCGGATGGCCTGTTCATACCGGTATTCAGCGAAGCCGATTTTAACTTTTACCGTAACCTGGTGCAACTGAAAGGCATTGCGGAAGTACCGGTGATCTCTCCGGTGAGTAAGTTCGCCATCCTATCGTATAAGTACAAGCTGGAGGACATGGTCCGGGAAGGAAATCAATTCGTGTACAAGATCAAGGTCACGCCCCGAAAAACCGGTGATGCCACCTGCAAGGGATACCTCTACATCAATGACCAAACCTGGAACATCAACCGGCTGGAGCTATCGCTGGACAAAGGCGGGTTGAAGTTTTACGATGCTTTTACCATCCACCAAACCTACCAGCACATCGAAGGAGACGTGTGGATACCCAACCGGCAGGAATTTACTTACGAGACCAAAGCGGGGGCCCGGTCATTCAAAGGAAACACGGTTTGGGTGCATTCCGACTACCAGAGAGACTATTCCTTTCCGCCTAAATTTTTCGGCAACGAAGTATCGGTCATCACCCGGGAGGCCTACCAACGGGATTCTTCGTACTGGAAAAGCACCCGCCCCGAGCCGCTCACCCCCGATCAACAGCGAGTGGTGTCTTACCGCGACAGCGTGGAGGCGGCCCGCAGCAACCAGGCGTACCTGGACTCGATGGAAACCAAGTTCAACAAGATCACCGTGGGCGAGGTGTTGTACAGCGGCATCGGATTCCGCAAGGAGGCCAAGAAAAGCAACATCTATTTTTCCCCGCTGCTGAGCCTGGTCAACTTCGAAGTGATCGGGGGCTTCCGGCTGGGGCCTTACGTTTCCTACTTCCGCAAGTTTGAAAACGGGCGGGTGTTGCACACGTCGGGCTCGTTTAACGTGGGGCTCAAAAACCGGGACTGGCAGGGCAACTTCAACGTCTGGACCCGCTACCATCCGTACCGCCTGGGCGATGCCTCCCTGCGGGCGGGACGGTCGTTTTACTCCGTCAACAGTTTTGATGCCTACCTGAACCAACTGCGCATCTCCAATTTCATCCTGCACGACTTTGTGGATGCGTTTCACCGCATTGAACTCTTCAACGGATTCTACCTGAGCACGGACCTGGGTTTTCACGACCGGCGTTCAGTGCAGGATTATGACCGTACCTCTTTTCTCAACCGGGTGATTGAGGAAGACGATCCGCTGGTTTTTCAGAACTACCAGGCCCTGATCAGCAACGTGCGGGTCTCCTACACGCCTCAGCAAAAGTTCATGACCGAGCCCAACCAGAAAGTGGTGTTGGGCAGCCAGTTTCCCACCTTCAGCGTGAGCCACCGCAAGGGATGGAAGGGCGTACTGGCGAGCGACATCGATTTTGATTACATTGATTTTTCCATCGAACAAAACCTGCTGCTGGGCACCCTGGGCAATTCGAAATACGCCCTGACGGCGGGTAAATTCGTGAACACCCGCGATTTGCGTTACGTAGACCTGAAACGGTTCCGGCAGTCGGACCCTTACCTGTATTCCGACCCCTTGCATTCCTTCCAGTTGCTCGATACTTCGCTGGTGGCCACGAATTGGTTTTTTGAATTCCACTACCTGCATCATTTCAACGGGGCCCTGGTCAACAACCTGCCCCTGATCAAGAAAACCAAAATAAGAACCGTGGTCGGGGCCGGGGCCATGTGGATTCGGGAAAGCAGCTACCGGCACGAAGAACTCTTCGGCGGCGTGGAGCGCGTTTTTAAGCTGGGCGCCCGGCGGCGGCTCCGGATCGGGGTGTACGGCGTACTCGCCCAATCCAATTACTCGGCGCCCAAAACCGGCTTCAAAATATCCTTCGACATCATTGATACCTGGAAAAGGGAGTGGAGCTATTGAGGAAACCATCCGCTCCAACAATTCTCTGTGGATGACTATTGGAAGCTACCTTCGAAACGAGCGGCCATTCCTTTTGCGTAAGTCCCATCAACGACGAAAATGACCCCTCAACCGCGCAATTGGTCGAATGCCCGGCTGGCGGCCGGCCTGCTTCGGCTCGGACTGGGAGTGGATTTCTTCATGCACGGCGCGGTACGCGTGCCTAAACTCGCCGCGTTCGCCGACGGCCTGGTAAAGCAGTTCGCCGCCACTATTCTCCCGGCTTTTGCCGTTAGGGGATTTGCCCTGCTGACCCCAATCGTAGAAGTATTGGTAGGGCTGCTGCTGCTGGCGGGCGGGCGCTGGCTGCGCTGGGGTGCCGTGCTGGGCGGCTTGCAGCTGACGGCTTTGATTTTCGGCTCCGCCCTGCGCGAGGAGTGGGCAAACATCAACGTGCAGTTGGTGCACCTGCTCGCGCTTTACGTCCTGCTGCGCAGCACAAACGACGAGCCTCGTTAGTCCGGTGCCGGTCTGATCCAACCTCCAACAGCCGCCAATCCCGGCCCGTTCCGTACCCGAAGCGGGGTTTCCTCACCACCTAAAAGACTAAATCAGCCTTACAGCCCGGGCCACCGAGAAAAGGCGGGAAGGTCAGGCTGTACTTGCGGCTTTTTTGCCGGGAAAACCGAATGCTCACGTCGGCTTCCGGCATGGGGCTGATCGTAACCTGCGAAATTAGTCCGGCGGCGTCCCGTTGAAAAATGAATTGATTATTGCCCCACTGCTGGTCTATTTTCTGGCTTCTTACGGCATTTTCAAATACATCGCCCCGATGATGACGGAGCCCGCTCACCGTGCGGTAGTAGCGAAATTGCAGTGAATCGCCTTTCTGCCAGATGGTTAAATCGCCGTAGCCGGGATGCTCATAGGTGCCGCAGTAAGTGGACAAGGCCCGAGGGGTAGTGGCCTGGTCGCGGGGAAAATTACCCGATTTTTCACCGGAAGCCGGTTGGTCCGCCACTTTCTTTGCTTTATCCAACCAGTCAACCGGGGGTAAACCCACCAACGCATCCCGTACCGTGTTGGTTACCACGGCGTTGAAAAAGAGGTTGCCGGTGTTGTTCCACACGACGATGCCGAGTTGCTGGTTGGGAAACAACGTCAACTGCGTGACGAAGTTCAGCACCCCCCCGTTGTGGCTGATCTGATAAACGCCCCGGTACATGGACATTCCCCAGCCCAGCCCGTACATGGACGGCGATTCGTTGACAAACGGGGCCGTAGCCTCCGTGATCACCAGGGGCTGGTGAATCTCGGCCAGCACGGTATCGGCAATCACGGACGCACCCTGCCATTTGCCCTGCTGTAAATTCAGGCGCATCCACCGGACGATGTCCGTTAAATTGGTAATGATCGAACCCGATGCCCGCGGATACGAGGTCGTACTGTAAGGCAACTCTCCGTTGCCGTTCGGAGTTGGGTAGAACAGCGAAAAATCACTGGTCTTGAGCGCATCGGTTGGCGTGAAGTACACCGAATTCATCCCGATTGGGTCCAAAATCTGGCTGCGCAAAAAATCGGGCCAGGGCCGGCCGCTAACCCGTTCGATCAGCCGACCCGCCACGATGTACATCAGGTTGTTGTATTGGTACTTCTGACGCAAATCGGCCGTGGGGGGCAGGTACCGGAGTCGCCGGTATACCTCATCTTCGGAGAAACCGGTGCTGAGCCACAGCAAGTTATGACCGGGAAGGCCCGACAGATGGCCGAGCAAATCGCGCACAGTCAGGTGCTGCGTGGCGTGGTCATCGTAGAGCCGGAAATCGGTCAGGTACGTCCGCACGGGTTGGTCCCACGCCAGCTTTCCCTGCTCAACCAATTTGCCGATGGCCGTGGCGGTGAAGGCCTTGGTGCAGGAACCGATTCCCCAGAGCGTGGAGGGCGATACGGGCAACCTTCGTTCCCGGTCCCGATAACCAACGCCCCGCAGGTACGTAATTTCCTGCCCCCTGACAACGGCCATCCCTCCCCCGACGACCAGCCAAGCCTGCCGTTGCTTTTCCAACAACCGATCGAGCGCAGCCCGGAGGCTGTCGCTACCCGCCAAAGCGGGGGTGGTCTGCGCCATGGCAACGGTGCCGATGAACAGGCCGAAGGCAAGAAGCAGAACTTTCACGCGGGTAGCTCAGGTTTTTGGTAAGCGTGATCAATGCCAGGGAAGCCAACCGGAAACCGTGATCACTGCCCCGTGAATCACCGTTCCTGGTTCGTCCACTACCGGTTGGGTTGCGGGGTGGTGCGCAGGTAGGGCTTGACGCGGGTGTGCCCCTTGGGAAACTTGGCGGGGATGTCGGCATCGGACACCGCGGGGACGATCACCACGTCCTGGCCGTCTTCCCAGTTGGCGGGGGTGGCTACGCTGTAGTCAGCCGTCAACTGCAGCGAATCGATCACGCGCAACAATTCGTTGAAGTTGCGGCCCGTCGAAGCGGGGTAGGTCAGGGTGAGCTTGATCTTTTTGTCGGGACCGATGATGAACACCGAACGCACCGTCGCGTTGGTGGACGCGTTGGGGTGAAGCATGTCGTAGAGGGTGGCGATTTTCTTGTCGGGATCGGCAATGAGCGGAAAGTTGACCGTCGTGTGCTGCGTCTCGTTGATGTCGTTGATCCAGCTCCGGTGCGACTCCAGGGGATCGACGCTGATGGCGATCATTTTCACGTGGCGCTGGTCGAACGCGTCCTTGTACTTGGCGGCCGTCCCCAGTTCAGTGGTGCAGACGGGGGTGTAGTCGGCGGGATGCGAAAAAAAGATGACCCAGTCGGTGCCGATCCACTCGTGAAAGTGAAGGGTACCTTCGGTGGTTTCGGCGGTAAAGTTGGGGGCTTCGTCGCCCAGTCGGAGTGCCATAGGAGTTTAGGAGTTTATGGGTTTATGGGTTTATGGGTTTATGAGTAAGGGAGTTTAGGAGTTTGAAAGCGGAAGCAAGCGCAAATAAAGAAAAAAAGCCGCTCGCCACCAACAAACGCGACAACTGATTAAGAAGCCGGTCCGGTTGGGAGAGTGGGTAGTGAGGCAGTCATAAACCGCATTCGGCACTTTCCTGAGCCATAAACCCGTAATCTCATCGACGCATCAACTCCCCGGCTTATTTGTTTTGGTTTGTTTAGTTTTGCGGGATTTTCGGGCCTTCATCCTTCGTCCACCGTGCGCATTCCACCCGTTGCCTACCAAGGAGCCGCCCCCGACATCCGGGCGGAGTTCGATTACCAGACCGAACACCACGGCCGCATCACCAACATGAAACGGACGCTGCTCCACTCCCTGCCCGCCTACCGGGCCCTGATGGAGTGGTATCCCCTGCGCGACCGCGTGCAACCCTTCCTGGGCGAACGCCTCACGGTGCTGTTCGCCCACGCCATCTCCGCCGAAACCGATTGCCTGATCTGCTCCACCTTCTTCCGCCGCCTGCTGAGCGAGGCGGGTGAAAATCCCGACCAGTTGGTGCTCAACCCAACCGAGCAGGCCGTCGTGGACTTCGGGCGCCAGCTGGTGGCGAATCCCAACCGGGTGAGCGATGAACTGTACGCCCCACTGGCCGCCCGCTACTCGCCCGCCCAGGTGGTGGACCTCACCGTGTTCGGCGCGATGATGATCGCCACCAACGTTTTCAACAACGCCCTGCGCGTGGACCTCGACGACTACCTGGAACCCTACCGGCTCCGGCCCGTTCTTCGACAAGCTCAGAATGACTCATCGATAACTGATCATTGATAACCGCCGTGGAAAAAGAATTTTCGGGCAAGGTTGCCTTCATTACGGGGGCGGCCCACGGGCAGGGTCGCGCCACGGCCCTTGCCTTTGCCAGGCAGGGCGCCCAGGTAGCAGCCTTCGACATTGCCAAACCCCTCCCCTACCCCGGCTACGCCCTCGGCGACGAAGACGCCCTCCGCAGCCTGCAACGGGAATGTGAACTGGTCGGGAGTGGCTGCCTCTCCTTCGCCGGCGACGTGCGCGACGACGACGCCATTCAACGGGCGGTCGATGGTACCCTGGCCGAATTCGGACGCATCGACGTGCTGTTCAACAACGCGGGCATCTGCGCCTACGGACGGGCGCACGAACTCACCGAAGTCGAGTGGGACACGATGCTCGACATCAACCTGAAAGGGGCCTGGCTGGTGGCCCGCCGCATCATCCCGTGGATGATCGGGCAACAATCCGGCGTCATCATCAACAACTCGTCGGTGGCCGGGATGCGGGGCATGAACCGCCTTAGCCACTACGCCGCCGCCAAGTGGGGCCTGATCGGCCTGACCAAGTCGCTGGCCCTGGAGCTGGCTCCGTACCACATCCGGGCCGTATCCATTCATCCCACGGGCGTAAATACCCCCATGAACGACGGGCTGGCGGCCCTGGAGGGAAAAACCACGCAGGAAATCGCGGAAGCCTCGGCGGGCAACCTGCTGCCCGTGCCGTGGATTGAACCCGAAGACGTGGCCCAGGCCGTGCTGTACCTGTCTTCCGACAAAGCCCGCTTCATCACCGGCTCCCAGTTCGTCATCGACGCGGGATTGCTGACGCGCTAAAAAAACGATCTGCGCAACCATTCGGGACGGTTGCGCAGATCGTACGGAAAAACAGCGGCTATTCTACGCTCATCAGCCAGGTGCTTTCAAAGCCTTTCATCCCCCTCAGGCGGTCCCTTTCCTGGCGGGCTTGCCGGACGTCGCCGGTCGATTTCACGTACAGGTAGTAATACAGCCGCTCCGAACTGTAGCTGATCCGGCCCGAAACGCCCTGGTCGGCGAGTTGCTTCTGGTACTTGATCACGTTGTCGAACACCCGGAAGGAACCCACGATGACGTAGTGGCCCAGGGTCAATTCCAGGTGATGCAGCGGCTTTCTGGCCTTGATGGTCACCTCGCCTTGGCGGGCGCTGGGATCGCTGTTGCCACCCACGGATCCTTTTTCGGCCGGGAAGGCGTTCGGCCGGACGGCAGTCCGCTTTTGGTCCGCACCCTCTTTACCCGGGGCAGGGGTCGTTCCTTTCGCGCTTTCCGTTTCTTTCCCGGTGGTGCCGTTCCGGATCGGTCGGCTGGTAACCCCTCCCCTTTCGTTTGACTTCGAACCGGTTTTAGCCGGGTCTTGTCCGACGGCGCCGGATTCGGTTCGGTTATTCCGATTCCCGGGGTTCGGCGCCGGCGATTCCGGTCCGTCCATGTCGGGTTGGGGCGCCCTGGCGGGACGGGCTCCGGGCGTACCGGCTCCGGGCGTACCGGTCGGTGGTGAAGCCACGGCTGCCGCCACGGGGACTTTCGCGCCGCCCTTTTTCTTGCCGAAACGAAAGGTCAGCTGCAATTCGTGCGTTGCCGAGGGAATGCCCGCCGCGGAATTGCCCGCCATGCCGTAGGCGTACCCGAGTTTCGCCTTGTCGTTCATTTTCACTCCCGCAAACGCCGTAGACCCGTACTGCTGCCGGTAGGAGGCGCCCACCCAAACGTGTTCGCCGACGTAGAGCGTATTCAATAACTCCCACTGGCGGGGCAAACCGGCCGATCCCCGGTAGAGCACCTGTGGTTCAACCGAGAGCAAACGCGACAGGTCCAACCGGTAACCGGCGGTGAGCAGGTAGTGGTCCAGCAGGCTGGCTTCGCCGGCTTCGAAGGAAGACGTGCTGACCACTTTCCGGTTGAAGGCCTCGGGCAACGACGCCCCTAAGTGAAGTTTCTTGTATTGGTACACCACGCCCGCGTTGCCCTTCAGGAACGCGTGTTGGTTGAGGACCCGGGCCAGGGCCGGGTCGTTCGGGTTGTCCACCCGGGCGTAGTCCAGCGCGTTCATTCCCGCACCCATCGAAATCCCGCCCCTCAGGTAATGCTCCGCGCCCAGCTTGACGGCGTAGCCCAGGCTCAACAAACCCGAGGTGGTGGAAAACAGCGCGTAGCGGTCGTTGACCACGGTCATTCCCCAACTGATTTTCCGGCGAGTAGGAATCCGCAGGCTCAGGGTCGAGGTAACCGGGGCGCCCTCCATCCCGCTCCACTGGCGACGGTGGGTCAGACCCACCTCGTTGTATTCACCGGTTCCTACCCAGGCCGGATTGTAGAGGTACGGGTTGAGGAAGAACTGGCTGTACACCGGAACGTCTTGCGCGTGGGCCGCCGTCTGACAAATGAACACTAGCAGGTAAAAGATCTTTTTCATACGATTCTGGTCTAAGGTATTTATGAGTTTATGAGTCGATGAGTTTATGAGTCGATGAGTTTATGAGTCGATGAGGTGATTGGTCACTCATAAACTCCCTTACTTATAAACTCATAAACTCTCTAGCGGATGAGCGAAATGCTACCCGTCACGTCCTTGAAACCCGGACGTTTGATTACGAAGTAGTAAGCTCCCTGGGGAAGTGGTTGACCCTGGAATCCCGCGTTCCAGTCGTTGCGGTACGGTTTGGCCGAAAAAACCGGTTGGCCGTACCGGGTGTAGATCATTACCTGGCAGTCCGAACAAGTCTCCATGCCCTCCACTTTCCATTCGTCGTCCACGCCGTCGCCGTTGGGTGAGAACAGCCGATGGGGCTTCAGCACGAGGGAATCCCGGGGAACGGAAGCCGATGCCGGGTTGATTGCCTCGGCTTGGGTGCTAATTTTCAACTTTTTGCTGGCCGCCGAGGCATTGCCCGCCGCATCCACCGCTACCACCGTGAAGTCGTACCGGGTGTCGGCCTTCAGTCCACTGACCAGAAAGCTGGTTGTAGGGGCGTTAACCGTTCCAACTTCCACGCCATCCTGGTAAACGCGGTAGGTGGTCACCCCCACGTTGTCGGTGGCCGCGCTCCAGGTCAGGCTCACGGAGGTAGTGGTCCGCTCCGAACTGCTCAGGTCGTCCGGGGCCGCGGGTGCCTGCGTATCGGCCGGGGATGTAGTATTCACCTTCAACTTCTTGCTGGCCGCCGAGGCATTACCCGCCGCATCCACCGCTACCACCGTGAAGTCGTACTGGGTGTTGGTTGTCAGGTTGGTGGCCAGGAAGCTGACGGTAGTACCATTGGTGGTGCCGATCAATACCCCATCCTGGTAGATGCGGTAAGTGGTCACCCCCACGTTGTCGGTGGCGGCCCCCCAGGTCAGGCTGACGGAAGTAGTAGTCTGCTCCGGACTGCTCAGGTCGTCCGGGGCCGCAGGTGCCTGCGTATCGGCCGGGGATGTAGTATTCACCTTCAGCTCGTTGCTGGCGGCCGAGGCATTGCCCGCCGCATCCACCGCTACCACCGTAAAGCGATAGCTGGTACCAGCCGTCAGTCCACTGACCAGGAAGCTGGTCGTGGCGGCGTTGACCGTTCCGACTTGTACTCCATCCCGGTAAAGGCGGTAGGTGGTCACGCCCACGTTGTCGGTGGCCACGTTCCAGGCCAGGCTGACGGAGGAAGTGGTCTGGGCAGGGCTGCTCAGGGCAGCGGGGGCCAAAGGCGCTTGGGTGTCGGGGGGAGGCAAACTGGCTTTGGTGCTGGCTGTCAGCACATTGCTGGCCGCCGAGGCGTTGTCCGCCGCATCCACGGCGGTCACCGTGAAGCGGTAACCCGTGCTGGCCGTCAGGTTGGTGGCCAGGAAGCTGACGGTAGTACCATTGGTGGTGCCGATCAATACCCCATCCTGGTAAATGCGATAAACAGTCACCTTCACGTTATCGGTGGCCGCGCGCCAGGTCAGGCTGACGGAAGCGCTGGTCTGGGCAGGGCTGCTCAGGGCGCCCGGGGCCGTGGGCGCCTGCGTGTCGGGGGGAGGCGGGGCGGTCCTGGTCCGGACCG
>JACMKY010000698.1 GCA_014379925.1 Cytophagales bacterium
ACCTGCGGATCAACCTGCTCTTCCAACCCAACTCCCTGGAAGTCCTCTACTGGACGGCTTCGTTCTACCTAATCATCCGTTACATCCACACCGGGAAAGACGGCTACGTGCTTGGGTTGGGTGCGTTGTTCGGGTTGGGGTTGCTCAACAAGTATTCCGCCGGTTTTTTCGTGATTGGCACCCTGGTCGGTTTGCTGCTCACGCCCCACCGGCGGTTGTTGCGGAAGCCAGCGTTCTACTACGCGATCGGGATCGCCCTGGTGCTCTTCCTGCCGAACCTGATTTGGCAAATAAAACACCGGGTACCTTTCTTCCACCATATGCGGTTGCTGGCCGAGAACCAACTGCAATACGTGAAAACCAGTGATTTTCTCCAGGATCAATTGCTGTTATGCCTGCCGGCGGTGTTCGTCTGGACGGTCGGGCTGGCGTCACTGTTTCTGGTCCCGGGGCTGAGAAAGTACGCCCTCGTCGGCATCGTCTACCTGACGGTGCTGTTGACGTTGATCCTGCTGCACGGCAAGAACTACTACACCGTCGGGTTGTATCCCGGGTTGCTGGCCTTCGGTGGTGTCGTTTGGGAGCGGGCGACGGCGCGGGGCGGGCGGGTTTGGTTGCGGCCCGCGCTGCTGGTGATTCCCGTGGCGGTGCTGCTGCCCTTTCTGCCGTTGGCTTATCCGGTCTGGTCACCCGAAAAGACGGCCGCCTTCGCCCGGAAATTCCGGGGAACGGGCATCCTGCGCTGGGAAGACGGGCAGAACCACCCCCTGCCCCAGGACTACGCCGACATGCTGGGGTGGCGGGAACTGACCGGAAAAGTGGCGGCGGCCTACCAAACGATTCCCGCCGGTGAAAGGCGACAAACCGCCATCATCTGCGCCAATTACGGACAAGCGGGGGCCATCAACTACTACGGAAAAAAGGACGGATTGCCCCGCGCCCACAGTTCGGAGGCGAGTTACCTGCTGTGGATGCCCGATGGCCTTCGCCTGAAGAACGTGATTGTCGTGGATGACGAGCCCGATGGGTTGTCGGACCACTTCCTTTCCTTCCGGCAGACGGGCCGCGTCGAAAATCCGTACGCCCGCGAAAAGGGAACGTTCATCATCGTGGCGCTCGGGGCGGACAACGTCATCCGCAACGCCCATTACCGGGAAATCCGGGAAAAGAAAAAGCAGTTCGGTCTTTAATGAAATCTCCGTTGATTGGAAGAAAGCAAAATCAGAAAAACGTGTCGTAGAGCAGGTAGATGTTCAGCCCCATAATGATGACGGCCACCACCCAACTGATAATCCTTAACAGCAGGCCGTTGGCAAATTCTCCCATCTTGTCCTTGCTGCTGGTGAAGAGCACCAACGGTACGACGGCGAAGCTTAACTGCATGGAGAGGATGACCTGACTCAGCACCAGCAGTTCGCCCGTGCCCTTTTCCCCGTACAAAATGGTGACGATCAGGGCGGGAATCACGGCGATGAGCCGGGTGATCAGCCGCCGGAGCCAGGCTTTGAGGCGGATCTTCAGGAAGCCCTCCATCACGATCTGCCCGGCCAGCGTGCCCGTCAGGGTGGAGTTCTGCCCGGCAGCCAGCAGGGCCACGGCGAAGAAAACGCCGGCGAATTTTACGCCCAACACCGGGTCGAGCAGCCGGTGCGCATCGTTGATGTCGGCTACGTTCTGGTTGCCGGTGTTGTGAAACGTGGCCGCGGCCAGGATCAGGATCGCCGCGTTCACCAGAAAGGCCAGGGCCAGCGAGGCCGTCGAATCAATGGTGGCGAACTTGACTGCCTCCCGCTTGCCGGTACTGTCCTTGTCGAAATTGCGGGTTTGAACGATGCTCGAGTGCAGGTACAGGTTGTGGGGCATCACCGTGGCGCCCAGAATGCCGATGGCCACGTAGAGCATCGCCGGGTTGGTGACAATCTCCGGGCGGGGAAGCAGCCCCCCGGCCACCGCCCGCACGTCGGGGTGCGAGGCGATGATTTCGTAGAGGAAACAGCCGAAAATGACCAGGATGAGCGCGGCCACGATGCTTTCGATGAGGCGAAACCCCCTTTGCTGCATAAATAGGATCAACAGCACGTCGAGCACCGTGATGACCACGCCCACCGTCAGGGGAATGCCGAAGAGCAGGTTCAATGCAATGGCCGAACCGATCACCTCCGCCAGGTCACAGGCCGCAATGGCCACTTCGCAGATCACCCACAGCGCCAGGCCGACCGGACGGGAATAGTGGTCGCGACAGGCTTGCGCCAGGTCGCGGCCCGTGGCGATGCCCAGCTTCAGGGCCAGGTGCTGCAACAACATCGCAAAAAGGTTGGAGACCAGAATCACCACCAGCAGCGTGTAGCCAAACTTGGCGCCCCCCGAAATGTCGGTGGCCCAGTTGCCCGGGTCCATGTAGCCGACGGCCACCATCAGGCCCGGTCCGGTGAAAGCCAGCAACTTGCGCCAGAAGCCCCCGTTCCGCGGAACGTCGATCGTGGCGTAGCTCTCCGGCAGGGAATGCATCGTGACGGCGTGCCGCCAGCCCTTTTCCGTCGGGGGCATCGGCTGGGACGGTTCCAGGTTTTTTTCCACTTTCAATGGTTTTAAGCGTTTCTCGTGTACAATGGCAACAAAGGTAGGTCAATTTAGTTGTACATTAAAAATAAAATAAGAAATTATAAAATATTTTTTTAGACTAGCCTAAAATGAACCTGTGTTCCGCGTTGTTCTTTACCGGGGGTTCGGGTATAAATGTTTAAATTGCCAACCAGCCAAGGATGGGGCGCGTGGGTTAGCTCGAACCGGTTACGGGGAGTCCGGCTACCCACGTCGGGCCGATGGCCGTTTCGTCCAGCAATTACTCGTTGTCGCAATGCATTCATTCACCGAAGAAAACTACCTCAAAGCCATTTACGCCCTCACGCAGAAAAGCGAAGGCTCGCCCGACGGTTCGCCCGTTTCCCTCTCCGGTGCTTCATCGGATCCGCTGCCGGTCAACACCAACGCCATTGCCGAGCGGGTGGCCACCAAGGCGGCCTCCGTCACCGATATGCTCAAGAAGCTAGCCGATAAGCAGTTGATTCATTACCAAAAATACCAGGGGGTAACGCTCACCGAAACGGGAAGGAAGGCGGCGTTGAACATCATCCGGCGGCATCGGCTGTGGGAGGTGTTTTTGGTGGATAAGCTGGGGTTTGGCTGGCACGAGGTGCACAGTTTGGCGGAGGAGTTGGAGCACATCCGTTCCGACGAACTGATCGACAAGTTGGAAGCTTTCCTGGGCAATCCGCAAGTAGATCCGCACGGCGATCCCATTCCGGACCACGCCGGCCAGGTACGCCACCCCGTCTCCCAAACCTTGTCGGTCACCGAAGCCGGCCAGACGGTGGTGGTGACGGGGGTGTTGGAGCATTCTTCTTCTTTCCTGCAATACCTGGAGAAAATCGGGTTGGTGCTCAACGCCGAAGTGCTGATGCGGGAACTGAACCAGTTCGACAAATCCCTCTTCATCCGCATCAACCACCAAAGCGACACCTTCATCAGCCACGAAGTTGCCCGCAACGTGCTGGTCTCCGGGAAAGGGTAGGGCGTACGGGGAAATCGGACCGTCTAAAAGTTTGGTGCCGCCGGGCACCCGGAGGGAACCAACCGCGAAAGGCCCGCGCCGGTAACTACCGTTTGGTTCTTACTGAACCGGCGCAAACGTCGCCTTCCCCGATTCCCGTTAGCCAGATTTTCAACGCTGCGGTTCGCTGCTCGGTCAACGCCGTCTGGTAGGCCGACTGACACGTGGGTTGGACGCTTCCGTAGTGGCCGGCTGGTCGGTCAGGGTATTTCATTTTCACCTCGGCGTCGCGGAACTGGACCCAGATTCGTTGCGCCGTCCGCAGGTTTTTGAGGAACGCCGGGTCGGAAGCGTACTCCCGCAAGATTTTCTGGTAGACCGAGTTCAGTTCCCGGTCCGCGGCTTGGAAATTCCGGTATTCGGTTTGGTTTACGGCGGACTGCGTTTGTGCAAAACAAAAACCGAGCGTTAGGCTCAGCAGCGTCGAAGCGAGGAGCTTTTTCATTTTTACAGCCTGCGTTTATTTCAGTTGCTGAGCGAGGTAAAAATAAGGCTGCAGCATGTGATGGATGAAAATTCGCTTTTCATCATTCGGGTAAACCTGGTAATAGGCACTGTCGGGCGCGAGGATGATGAAGTTACCGGTCCGCACGTAGTGGTTGGAGGGGTAATAGTCGGGCGCTCGGAAGTCCGGCAATTGTTTTTTTACGTACTGGGAAGTCATTCGTCCCAGGTATTTCTCGTAGCGCCTCTGGGCCCGGTTGGTGTGTTTGGTGAGTTGGTTGTAGAGGTGTTTCAAGGCAATCCGGGTGGGAAACTTCTGCTGGCTGATGGCCTGCCGGGCGTTGACGAACGGATTGATGGGGTTAAAGTCTTTTTCGGTTTGAATCGAAACGGGTACTTCCGGCACCCAGTCGACGGGGTTCACGACGTTGAACGCCCAGCCGCCTTCCGTACCCTTCTCGTATTCGTAAGCGTAGTACAAGTTGCCGGGTTTGGGTCCGGCGCTGCAGTACGTTTTCAGGCGAATGTCGCCGGGTAATTGACCAATGGCCTTAAGGTGACGCAAATGGGAAGTAAGCAGGTAAGCGATGCCCCCGCCCTGGCTGTGCCCGAACACGAGGTAGTCCCGGACGCCCGCCCGGTAGCAGGAATCCATTTTGTTCCGGATGTCTGCGGACATGGAAGCCAGGGCGACCAGCCAGCCCGTGTGCACGGCGGCTTTCGGGTTTTCGGCCAACTGGTACTCGAAGGTGGCTTGGTCCGACAAGCGGAGCGTGCCCTTGGCCGGAACCATGGCCGCGTAAAAATTGCCCAACCAGCTGACCGGGTCCGCCGTCGTGCCCCGGATGCTGATGACGGCCACCTGGTCGTCGGTGGTGTACAGCTCCCAGCGGTTTTCCAGCCCCGTGACGGGCGATCGGTAGGCCGGCCGGTATTTTTTAGATTCGGGAATGCCCCGGTAGAAAGCCGAATCTCCCCACCGGGAATAGGCTTTCAATAGTTCTACGTATTCCAGTTTGTCAAACCCCGGCTGTAAAGCCTGGCAGTGGCCCGGGTGGATGGGGCCCATCAGCAGCAAAATGCCAGCAAGTTGAATGGCATTGCGGATCATCAGTCGACTTTTTTAAATACCAGTGTATTCATCCGGTTTTCCAGGGTTAACCGTCGGTTCTCAATCCGGTGTTTGAACGCGCGTTCGGAGAGACTCCGGATGAATTTCTGCTCAAATTCGATTGCCGGGCAAGCCATCTTCGTGCCCACCAAAGGACCGAACAGAATGCCCTCCCTTTCCGGCGTTACTTTGCCACGAACGCGGTTGCAACCGGCGAAGCCCAGTAGTTGGTTGTCGGAAAGGTGAATCTCGAAGTAAGGCCGGTCTTTGGGGAATTGGGCGTTCTCCACCGCTTGCCCGTCCAGGGATTCCAGCACCCAAATGTCGTTTAACCGGTAATCGCCCAGGTAGACCCCGCAGCCCGTAAACTCCTTCGCATCATTCATCGCCCCCGTTTTGGCCAGCACGGTGACGGTATAGAGAAACGCCTCCCCCGACATGTCATTCACGCAGGGTTGTTTGGCGATGGTTACCACCAGCTCTCCTGCTTCCGTCACGGCCCGGTAGCGCACCACGGGGGCATCCTGGGCCAGGTTCGGTTGGGGTAGTGGCGTGTTCAGGGAATCCACGACGCCAATCGATTTGAACCGCATCCCCCGTTCGGCGTCCACTTCCAGCGACCAAAACGGTTCGTTGCCCATTGCCACGAAGTCAATGCCTTTCGCTCGCTGGGCATTCCACCGGTCGGTTGCCGCCGGGGCGTCCGTTACCTTCTCGGCGATCGCTTCGACCGACCGGGAGGTATCGGCCTGCCCGGTGGTGGCGCGGGTACTTCCTTTTTTGGGGGAGGTGCAAGCAACCAACGATAGGCCGAAGGCGGCCAGGAGCGCGAATCTTTTCATGGGTAACCAATTCAAATTAAAACGGATGGCCGGTCTATTGCAGCAAACCAACAATAAGCTGTACGTAGAGGCCTCCCGCACTGCTGGCAGGACCTTCCCGCAAGGGCGCATCATTGGTCTTCCAGGCCGTTGCTCCCAGGGGCAGGTAATACCCCCCTCGAAAGCCCAAAATCAGTTGCTGACCGATAGCACTATTTCCCAATGGTGTTTTGGCCAAGTGCAATCCGAAGTTTGCCATGAACTGATTGGCAGAAACGTGGTGTTGGTTAGACGGTCCGGAAAGATACCCGGTGAACGGGGTATTGCCCGGAACGCTACTGGCTACCCGCATCCCAAACCAGGAATAGACTACTCCTCCGTAAGGAATCAACTGCAGTTTGCCATTATTGAGCACGGACACGCCCAGGGTAGTTCCGGCACTGGTTCCCCTCAACCAGTTGCTCGCATTGCCCTCGTTCCGGGTACCACTAAAAGTGGAAAAGGTAAACATGGACGCCAGGCGGACTTTCGGAAAAAGGGTATAAAAGCCCGCTCCCCGCGAGAAGTGAATGCGGTTGAACTTCAAATAGCCCCCTTCCCCCACCCTGGCGTTCAATTCGGCAACTTCCGGCGCCTGAAAGCCCAAGGTGGTATGGAGATAAAATCTTTTTTTGCTCGAATCACCGGACTGAGCCTGTACGCAACCTGCTGCCAAAAGCAACCCGAAAACAACGGAAGGAATGGATTTCATATCGACTATTGACCGGCGTACGCCAATTTATCGTCTTGCTTCAATACGTATCCTTTCCAGGGGTACAGCTTCCAACGGCCGTTTTCCCAGTACGGGTTGCCTTCCTGGCCCTGACGTTGCAGGAGGACAGAAGCCTCCGTTTCGGGTAGAAAAAGCTCCGCCTGCTTTTTGTCTTCCGAAAACAAAAGAAAGGCCGGTTTAGCCCGGGAACTCGCTTCTGCCCCCGCGTGCAGGCGGATACCCGTTCCCAAGGGTCGGATGCAGTCCTTCTTCAACGAGGACCAGTAGTATCCTACCGAGGCAATACAACCGTGTTCATCCTGGTTGCAATCCACTTTCTGATACCTCATCGTATTGTCGAAGTTCAACGCTCCTCGGTTCTCAAACACCCGCTTGCCCGCCGCCTCCTTTGCGGATCCGAACCCTTCCACCAGCTCGTTTCCCCTTTTCAGGAACGCTACCTCCCTTACCGATTGCTGTCCTTCCGACGTGAACTTATACTCAGCAAACAGCGTATCTCCGCTCAATTGGCCCGCCAGGGTTCCCGTGTTGTTGTCCTTTTCAAAAAAGGTGTAGACCAAATCACCCTGGATGGCATTACCCGTCCGGTGGATGTACAACAGGACGCTGTCCTTGCCCGAAATGGCCCGGTAACAAGACGAGGTGTCCGCCTGGGGAGCCGCGGTGGAGACTTCCGCACCGGATGGGGCCTCCCGGGCCGATTCTTGGCTTGGGCTGGTGTTGCTCCTGCAGGATGCCAAGCAAACCGGAATGGCAATGAAAAGCAGTCGTCGATGTTTCATGGTTATCGATTGAGTTGTTCAGGCTAATTCAAATGGCCCGTTGTGGGCTATTGACTACCTTTTGCGAAGCTCATTACCTCTTGTTCGCCAGCTAAAAGCTTCATGACCCCATTGTCTACCTTAAAGTTGGTTACCTTATTCAAGGCGTCCATGAAAATGCCCTCTCCCTGGCCGGGACAAGCCATTTTGGTGCCGGCCAGCTGGCCAAAGCTGATTTTGTTGCCTGCTTCCAGGCTAAGCGGGCCGCGGATGTTGTTACACCCG
This sequence comes from Cytophagales bacterium, assembly GCA_014379925.1. GTDB lineage: Bacteria > Bacteroidota > Bacteroidia > Cytophagales > ES-bin-26 > ES-bin-26. The sequence goes on from JACMKY010000698.1 coordinate 7,805, forward strand.
TTGTTTCCACTTACTTTCATACCCTCGGTATCGAATTGAAGGGCGGGTAATTTATCGGCGAACAGCGTACCCAAGCCGCTTTGTCCCGCTATGGACTGCAGTGCCCAGTTGCCTTTCAGTAAATTCATCGCATCGGAGAGGGAAATTTTGGGAGAGGAGCAAGAAGCCAGCAGGGCGGTTAAGCTGAACACAATGAATGTTTTCTTCATAGGATGGTGTTGTTAAGGATTGTTTAACGGTTAGGCGGTTTACCATTGGTACCAATGGCGGCACTTCAAGCTGCATTGCGCGGTTTTGCTCCGATTTCGTCCCGTTGAATTAGAATCGGTATTGAATCGGTTTTCATTCGAGCAGCGCGTTCAGGTCGATCTGATCCACGTAGGGCAGCAGGAAAACGGGATCGCGGAAAGAATGGATAATTTCGAATTCATTCAGGCTGCGAAAGCCGATCTCGACGAAGAAACCACCCACCTGGTACATCTTCACCATCACCGACTCGTTGTCCAACCTACTGGCCAGGTGATAGCCATTTTCCCAAACGCAGGTGAGTTTCGCCTCCGGGAGCAGACGATCGAATTCTTCGAGCGTGCGCATGATGTTGTCAGCCAATAGGTATGTCAGGGAATTGACCATCCTTTTTTTTCGCAAACCCCGTTTTTCATCAGAAACCCTCACCCGATTCCGTTGGCCATTGCTTCGGCACCCCAGAATCGGGTTTTACGACGGGTTATCCGATGCGACAGCCAACCAAAGGCGCCCGGGGATTGGGGACGCCCATCAATCCCCGGCGAATCCGTGGCGGGCGTTCAGGCTCCCTGCTTGGTAGTTCCGTTGGCAGCGCTGGCCGATCCGACCACCGGGTTCGGCGCTCCGCGGAGGGCGTCGCGGATTTCGGTCAGCAGCACTTCCTCCTTGGTGGGGGCGGGCGGCACGAAGGGGGCGGCTATCTTTCTCCGCATCAGGTTGTTCATTCCTTTCACCAGCAAAAAGATGATGAAGGCCAGGATCATGAAGTTGATCAGGATGGTAACGAAATTACCCCAGGCGAAAACCGGTCCGAGCTTGCGGGCTTCGGCCAGCGAAAGACCGGCGGTGATCCGGTCGGAGAGCGGCACGAAGAGGTTGCTGAAATCCACGTTGCCAATGATCTTTCCCACCAGGGGCATGACCAGGTCGTTGACGACCGAATCGACGATGCGGCCGAAGGCGGCCCCGATGATGACGCCCACGGCGAGGTCGACGACGTTGCCGCGCATGGCAAACTCCTTGAATTCTCTTAGCATAGTCGTAAAGGGTTGAAAGGTTTAGGATTTGATCGTTGAATTTTCGCCACTATTTACTGAATTATGACGGTTGATCATCACTTTTGATCGGTGAAATTCTGCACATTGTAGAGAATGCCCAGGGCCAGGGCCTGGCTGTATTGCACCGAGAGGTCCTGGTCGCGGTCGTAGAGCAGGGTGCCCGTCAGACTGACGCTGACGAAACGGTTCACTTTGGCCGTCAGGATGGCGTCCACGCGGTGGTCGATGGTGTTGAGGGCCAGGGTTTCGTAGTTGCCGTAGGCCAGGTAGCGCAGCTTCAGGTTCACGTTTTCGGCGATGTCCTTGTCCAACTGAGCCTGCACCTGGGCCGCCAGCCACTCCCGGCGTACAGTGCGGCCGGGTGGCACCCCGTACACCACCTCGGCCGGGGTGGGCCGTACCGCCTGGTCGGCCAGGAAGGTAAAGCGGGGCGCGAAGGGACTCAGCCGCAGGGAAAACCACGCCACCGGCTTGTATTCGAAGCCCAGGGCAAACGTGAGAAAACCGGGTGACATGAAGTTAGAGATCAACCGGTTGTTTCCCACCGTGCCATCCACGTCGTATTCATAGCCGCGCGCGAATTGCGAGAGGAAGTTAACCGACGAGAAGGCGTCCCAGTGGGGGCCGATTTTGTAGCCGTACTTGGAATCCAGCAGAATGCGATCCAGGCTCTTGCGCATTCCCTGACCGGCGTTCTTGATCAAACCGTACTGCAATTGCATCTCGTTGTCCCAGGAGGACCGGTCCCGGCGGTAATCGGCTTTGCCGTTGGCAAACAGGCCCAAGGCCACGGAGTTGACCCCGCCGGCCTTCCAGTTGTCGGAAAAGGCGGCCTGGTTGAGGTTGGCCCCCGCCGAAAAGGACTTTCGCCAGTAGGTGGTGTCGCCCTGGGCCACCGCGCCGGCGGCGCTCAGCCAAAAGACAGCCAAGATTGGAAGCGTTTTTTTCATCGGAATGAATCAGGAATCGGTTGGTTTCCGCTGGGCACCGCGGATCGTTCGGGAGATTGACGGGGCAAAATTATTCCGCCAAACTACGCGTAGCAAGCAAATATCCGGTCGAACGCGTTACACTTTATAATATGTAACAGCAATTCGGGCGTTGGCGATGGCCGGTGTCCGTCAGGAGGGAGTGGTGGCTTTGGTCAGGTACTCGGAGGGGGTTACGCCCGTGAGTTTGGTGAAGGCGCGGAAGAAGGTAGTGCGGTTGCTGAAGCCGGCTTCCAGGGCAATTCCTTCCAGGGTGAGTTGCCGCCATTCGGGCTGCGTCACTTTTTCTTTTACGTACTCCACCCGGTAGCGGTTGATGAAGTCACTGAAGTTCATACGGTACTCCTGGTTGATGAAAGCGGACACTTGGTAGACAGGAATGTCGCTTTCGGCGGCCAGGTCGTTGATGCCGTAGCCCTTCCTCAGGAAAGGCTGGTGCTGCCGGATGTGCGTTTCGATCCTTTCGCGGTACTCCCGCTTTCTTTCGGCGCTCAGGGAATACACCCGGGCCGGATCTTCCTTGCCGGCGGTTTCCCGCGCCACCGCCACGACGGGAGGGGTTCCGGTCGTTCCGTACAGAACCTGGGGCCGGAAAAGGAGGAGCGTGGAAGTAACCAGCAGGTAGCCGCCCAAAGTAGAAACGACAAAAATGGTCGTGTAAGTGGCGTGAATCGGCAGCAACATCGCCAACAGTACGGGGGGATACAGCAGCGTGTTGAGCACGGTGAAGGTCCTCAACCAACGCAACAAGGATTGGTTCTCACGCCGGTCGTGCGCCGGGGTCTGCCGGGCAAACCGCCGGATTAAACGCCACTGCATCCAAACGTACCCATTGCCCAGGATAAATTTCAGTACGGGATGGTAATAGTCGGGCAACAGGCCTTCCTGCTGTTTGATTACCCCGGGTATGTCTACCATCAGTTGTTGCAGGTACTGAAACTTGTACTGGGCACTGTGCAGCAGGAAAGGCAAGAGTTCGAGGGTATGCAACCCGAAGGGAACAAAGTGCAGCCAGTCGTAGCGGCGAAACCGGATTTCCTGGTAAAGAACCGAACGCACGTAGAGGTAGGCGCAAGGAGCAACCAGGTAATGCAGGGGCATGTTCACGCGAAACAGGTGCGGCACCAGAAAGATGGCGTGGTTGATCAACAGCGCACTGGTAAGGGTAAACAAGGCCACGCTGAACAGGGAAACGCTCAGCAACCGGTTGGCGTGGCGCTGAACCGTATTGACAAAAGCAAGAATGATGCTTACCAGCGTACCGATGAAGGCACTCAGAAACATCAGCACCGTCAAGAGATCGGCGTAGGGCATCAACGGAATCGTCGGAATCATGGGAGGAGCTTAAAAGCGACATTCCTTCTCCGGACGGCGAACCCTGAGCAAATGTTTTTTGATTGATTCTGCTGCCGGGGCCATCGGTTTCGTTGGTGGTAAGCGGCAACCTGGATTCGGTTGGGCGGCATTCCGCTGGGCGGCATTCCGCGACAGGCCGAACCAGTGCGGGTGCTGATCTGGAAACCCGTCGTGGCGGTTATCCCCGAAAACAATTCCGGGAGAACGTTGGGATTCCGCATGGACTACCGATAAAACGAGCCCTTCGCAGACGAACAACCCAGTGAAAAGGAAAAGGTTTGAAGATTTGCCCTTGGCACGCACCAAAGGTACCGTTCGTTTTGACGCAAGGCAGGCATTGGAAGAAAACTTCATTGTTGCTTAACAATGAACACGTGCCGGGTTATTTCCCCTGCGTAGGCCCCGGTGCTGCTACTTTCCTGTTACATTTTACAAAGTGTAACGCAATCGGGCCGGCCAGGACTTGCACGGGGCGATTGCCGCCGGTACTATTGCGAAATAAATTCGTTTCCCCGCAACGGTGGGCGGCCATTCGCTTCCCGCAACGGTGGGTGGCATTCCGCGGCCGCGGCGGCGGGGCTGGCTCCTTGCGGAGACAGTGAAAATAAAATCATTGCCCTGCTTCCCTGCGCTTACCCCTTACACCGCTCGTATTCACCATTTAATTCATGAAAATGAAAACCAACCTTGTTTTTTTAGCGGTACTGGGTAGCCTTCTGGCATCGTGCGACAAAAACACCCGCCAAACCAGCGAACCCCCGGTAGCCACCACCCCAACCCAGGTACCGGCCACCACCAACCCGGCCCCGGCCACTTCCTGTTACCGATACCTATCCGGCAAAGACAGCGTCACGCTACGCATCACCACGACAGGCAATGCAGTAAAGGGTGAGTTGAGATACACCTTTTTTGAAAAAGACAAAAATACCGGAACCTTGGAGGGTCAGGTGAAGGGAGACACTATTTTTGCTGATTATACTTTTTTATCCGAAGGAACGGAATCGGTCCGGGAAGTAGCGTTCTTAAGAGAGGGAAATGACCTGGTGGAAGGCTACGGAGCAGCGAAAGAGGTAAATAACAAGATGGTGTTTGAAAACAGGAGCGCCCTGAACTTTAAAAATAATACCCTTTATAAAAAGGTAGATTGTGGAAAAGATGAGTAATGTCGTTGATCCAGTAAAGCGTTTTTTCGCCGATCTTCGTTTGTCCGTATTCAAGGTCCTACCCGCGCGACACGGAATAATTCGGTTGATGGTATTTTTATCCGTAGTGGCAGCCACAACTGGTCAAGAATTACCCGAACCTGCGCGATTTAATTCCCGGGAATTATGAAAAAAATTATCTTCGCGACCTTGGCCGCCGTCTGCTGCTTGTGCGCTTGCAAAAGCACGCTCCCAACCGCCGGTACGAATGACGCCTCCTCATTGAATGGCACCTGGGTTCTGAATCAGCTCTCCGGAACAGGCGTTGCTTTTGAAGAATTGGATCCGGAAAAAAACCAA
>JACMKY010000699.1 GCA_014379925.1 Cytophagales bacterium
ATTGGGCTTTGAGAATTTCTTTTGAGGAAAAGGGGATTCAGTTATTCCCCAACCCTTATGGTTCTTATGATGGAATAAATATTTACAAAAACGATAAGTTAGTTGAAGATTGGACTAACTTATATTCAAGATAAAAGATGCAATCAAGTCTTCTACTACCAATAGCGTTGCTGCTAATTACCTGTTCCTGTAATTACTCCGTAAAGGAAGATCGTCAGTTCACAGGAGCAAGATTTGTAGAAGTCACCTCAGATCACTTTTTGCCCTATATAGTAAAGAATCATTTATTAAATCTTAAGCACCCTCTTCAAAAGGACATTATAGAGTTGTGTCAGTTTATTGATACAGTCAACATTGAGATGTTGATTCAAAGTGGGGGATATAATCCCAAGGATGGGGAATTCATGAATGGAACTCAAAAAGAGCTGGGTTTACAAATTATAAACAAGCATAAATTGTTAGAACGGGTAGCTGAATTCAAAATCAAAATGTACGCCCAGTATGAGGATGAAGATAATGTAGTTGTTCGAGAGACTTTGAAAGAACTGAAAGAAGACTTATATATAATTACAAACTATTGGAATAAAGTAAATCTCAAGGAATTTTCAGTAATTACCCTTTCTACCGATTTAACATTTGTTGAGAACAAGTTGATATTTACTGAAATCAAACTACGTGAACAAATAAAAAATGGTGCACAAGACTAAATTCAACGTCAACCATTTTTTCTCATCACATAGTTTCACTGCAACGAGCTTAGTATGGGCAAATTCATGGTCCGTTAGCTGAGCTGACTATATCAATCAAGTCCCCCTTCATTTAAGAAGCCCTCTATCCTAGAAAAGTCGAATAATATAATGCGGCGGATTTAACCACTCTCCAAACAATTCTATCAACGTAGCAAGGCATCAGGATACAAGGTTTTTGTTTACTTTGGCAGTGAAGTGGCTCCTTACAATGCCCAATCTCAAACGCCAGTCAAACGCAACCCAATGGAACAGCCGAAAAAAGTGGTAAACGTGGCGGCTCAGGACGGGCCGAGTCTGTCGGTCGTCGGCGATACCTACCGCCTGGTGGTGACGGGTAAACAAACCGGCGGGGCCTATGCCGTCATCGATATGCTCGTACCGCCGGGGGGCGGGCCAGGTCCCCACCAACACCCCGGTTTTCACGAAACGTTTCACGTGCTGGAGGGGGAAGTGCGGGTTGACTTCGAGTCCGAGTCCTTCACGGCCAGGCAAGGCGCTTTCGTGGGCGTGCCCAAGGGCGGAGGCGTGCATCGCTTCCAGAACGTATCGGGCAGCCTAGCCCGCCTGTGGTGCGTGGTCATTCCCGCCGGGCTGGACGACTTCTTCCTGGAAATCGGCCAGCCCGTGGCGGCCGGTACCTTTTTGCCTCCGCCGACCATGACCCCGGACGAGCAGCAACGGCTGCAGACTATCGCCGAGAAGTACGGTCAGCAACTGGCTCCGCCGAACTATTTCGACCGGTAAGTCCGGGGAAACCGTTCTCCTTCCACCTCCGGACGCCGCACTTTCGCCCGCTTTCCGCCGGGTCGGTGTCGTGCCCGTACCTTCCGCAAGCGACTGGGTGGCCAGCCGCCCAGTCGCTTGTGAACGCGGTCCCAAATCGGTCCCGTAATCGGCGACAGCCGCCTGGATTGATCCCAGGGTGCCTTCGCAGCGTTCCTAAACAGGAAGGACGCGTAGTCACTGATCAAGCGTGGGCGGCGATCCAGGTTTCGCCGTCCTCGTAGACTTCTTTCTTCCAGATCGGCACCACTTCCTTGAGGGTGTCGATGAGGTATTGGCAGGCTTCGAAGGCTTCCTTGCGGTGCGGCGTGCTGACGGCCACCACCACGGCCACCTCCCCGACCTGCAACACGCCCTTGCGGTGTACGATGGCAACTTCCTCCACCGGCCAGCGCATTTTCGCCTCCGCCGCCAGTTCCCGCAGCTTCCGGAGGGCCATTGCCTCGTAGGCTTCGTATTCGAGCCGCACCACGTTTTTACTTTGCGAACGGTTGCGCACTACGCCAATGAATACGTCCACGGCCCCGGCGCGGTCGGATTGAACGGCCGCGATCACGTCGGCAACGGCAATGGGCTGGTCGGTAAGGACAATCATGGGAGTTTAGGAGTTTAGGAGTGGATGAGTTTATGAGCTCAGGAGTGCGCTAGCGTTCATTCTTACTCATAAACTCCTAAACTCATCCACTCCTAAACTCTTTGTCACCCGCCGCTGACGGGGGGAATGAGGGCGATCTCGTCGTTTTCCCGCAGGCAATAGGCCGCGTCGGCGTAATCGTTGTTGACCGCCACGGCCAGTGAAGAAAGCCCGCTCAGCCGGGGATACGCCGCTTTCAGGTCGTCCAGCAGCGCGGCGACGGTGGCAGGCTGGGGCAACGTCCGGCTGATTTCGGACTGGCCGACGATGTCCTTGGTCACCCCGAACAAGGCGATTCTCACCCGGCAGGCGGCGGGTTGGGTGGCGTTATCGGGCGTTTTGGCAATCATTTCCGGGCGGTTAGCGCGCCAAAGATAAGAATTGTTGCGTACTTTTAGGACTTGCCAGACCGTTCAACTTCACGGCCTTCGGCTTTTCGTTCCGTGTCTGATCCCACGCCCATCCTCTACGACAACCACGGCCGCCCGGTCGATTACCTGCGGCTGGCCGTGACGGACCGGTGCAACCTCCGCTGTTTCTACTGCATGCCGGAAGAAGGAATCCGGTATTTGCCCAAGCCAGCCCTGCTCTCCTACGAAGAAATGGAACGGGTGGTGACGGTGCTGGCCGGGCTGGGCGTCAACAAAGTCCGCCTCACGGGGGGAGAACCCTTCGTGCGCAACGGCCTGATGGATTTCGTGCGCCGCCTGAGCCGGATTCCGGGCATCACATCCCTCCACCTGACCACCAACGGCGTTTTGACGGGCCCGCACGTGCCGGAACTGAAGGCGTTGGGCCTGCGCAGCGTGAACCTGAGCCTGGACACCCTGGACCGGGAACGCTTTCGCCGCATTACCCGCCGGGATGAACTGCCCCGCGTACTCGACACGCTCCACGCGTTGCTGGCCCACGGCATCGACGTGAAGCTGAACGCCGTGGTGATGGACGGCCAGAATACCGACGACCTGATTCCGCTGACCCAACTCACGCGGCAGCATCCGGTGTCGGTGCGCTTTATCGAGGAAATGCCCTTCAACGGGGAAGGCGCCCACTACCCGAAGCTGGTGTGGAACCACGTCCGCATCCTGGAAACCCTGCGGGCGCACTACCCGGACCTGCAAAAAA
>JACMKY010000700.1 GCA_014379925.1 Cytophagales bacterium
CCCGGTAAATCCGGTACTGGTCCCGACCACCACCGTCCGCGGACGGACGTTGCCGAGTGGCCAGTCCCGCACTAGCGCATTCCTTTTTTTTATAATTCATCAATTATCCCTTTTAACGTCAACTGCCCCATGGAAAAAACCCAAATTCCCGTGAGCCGCGCGGCTTTTCTGCGCAGCCTCGGCCTGAGCGGCGCCGCTCTGATGAGTATCTACTGCCTCGGCGGACTGACCGCCTGCGCCGAGAAAGAAGACCCGGAGCCCGGTCCGGGTCCCGGTCCCGGACCGGGAGCGGGCAAGGTGGATTTCACCCTCGATCTGGAGCAGGGCGATAACCGGTTCCTGAACACCAACGGGGGGTTTATGTACCCGAAGGACCGGGACATCATCGTTGCCCGGACCAACGCCGGGGCATTCGTTGCCCTCTCCAAAATCTGTACCCACGCGGCTGGCACCGTAACGTTCGAGGCGGCCAACGACCGTTTTCACTGTCCCGTCCACAGTTCCAACTTCAGTACCGGCGGGGCGGTTCTCAACGGCCCGGCCAGTGTTGGCTTGAAGAAGTACAACACGGCCCTGACGGGTACCATGCTGCGGGTGTTCGAATGAAGGGCGCCCGGGCCGCATTCCGCACCCTTTTCGTTTTTGGCTGGTTGCTGGCGGGTCACCTTCCCGCCGCGGCCCAGCGGTACGTTGCCGAGCGGAGCCGCGTGGGCTTTTTCTCGGCAACCCCGCTGGAAAACATCGAGGCGGTGACCGACCAGGCAACCAGTCTCTTCGATGCCGCCACCGGCCAGGTGGCGTTTGCCGTGCCCGTCAAGTCCTTCCAGTTCGCAAAATCGCTGATGCGCGAGCACTTCAACGAAAGCTACCTGGAATCGGACCGCTATCCCAAGGCTACCTTCGGGGGGAAAGTGACGGGATTTGTTAACCAGCCCGGCAAGCAACGGGTAACGGCCACGGGCGATCTGTTTCTCCACGGCGTCACCCGGACCGTCACGGTGGAGGGAATGATGGAGGTGCGGGAGGGCAAAATCGTCTTGGACGCGGTCTTTCCGGTGAAACTGGCCGATTACCGGGTGAAAGTGCCCACCGTCGTTTTTTACAACGTGGCCGAGTTGATTGAGGTAAAAGTCAATTTTGCGTACAAGCCCTATGAAAAACAATAAGTTGGTGGCCCGCCTTTGGTTGTTGCTCCCGTTTTTGATGATCAGCCGGGCGGGCTGGGCGCAGGACGACCTGTTGGGCATCCTCAATCAGAAGGACACGCTTCCCCGACGGGAGTATACCCTCGGTACGTTTAAGAGTTCACGCCTGATCAATGGCCATTCGGTGGAGACCCGCGCCGGCCACGTGTTGGAGTTCGTGATTTCGCACCGTTTCGGTCGGCTCAACTCCGGGGCCTACAACTTCTTCGGTCTCGACGACGCCGTCATCCGGTTGGCCCTGGAGTACGGCGTCACCGATCGGCTGAACGTGGGCATCGGACGCAATTCCTTTCAGAAAACCTACGACGGATTCGTGAAGTACAAACTCCTCCGCCAAAGCGAGGGTCCGCAGTCGGTTCCCGTTTCGGTGGTGCTGTTTTCGAGCGTGGCCTACAAGACCGAAAAGAGTGCCGATCCCAACGAAAACCGGCCGATGAACCAACGCCTTTTTTACGCCAACCAGGTGCTGATCGCCCGCAAGCTGAGCCAGAAAGTGTCCCTGCAGCTCTCGCCCGTCTGGGTTCACCGGACCTACGTGGATGGTGGCGAAAAGCGCGACGTGGTCGCCCTGGGCCTGGGCGGGCGTTACAAGCTGACCAAGCGGGTTGCCCTGAACGCGGAATACTACTACCGCTTGCTGGCGGATGCCACGCCCGGCTACTACAATGCGCTGGCCGTGGGCTTCGATCTGGAGACGGGCGGTCACGTTTTCCAACTGCATTTTACCAATGCCAACGGCATGATCGAGAAGGCGTTCGTCGCCGAAACCACCGGTGATTTTACGGGGGGCGACATCCACTTCGGCTTCAACATCTCGCGCTCTTTCAACCTGGGAAAAAAGGAGGCGTCGCCCCCCAAATGGTGAAAATGGGGCGAGGGAACGGTCCGCCGGGGGTTGCCACTGGCGAACCGCTCCTTCACCCATCACACTACCACCGACGCAAGGATTTCAGCGTCAATCTTGTCCATTTGAAGCATTGCCTTCCTGACTTTCTCCGCATCCTTGTCCCGCAACGTCTCGCCCAAAATGGCGGGAATGACCTGCCACGACACCCCATATTTGTCCCTGAGCCAGCCGCACCTTCCTTTTTCTCCGCCTTCGGCGAGTTTCTCCCATAACTCATCTACTTCTTGCTGCCTCTGGCTGCGTCTGGCAGTTCACGAAGAACGTTATGGCTTCCGTGAAAGTGAATTGCCGGCCACCGTTCAGTGCCCTAAATTCTTGCCCATCGAGTTGGAATATCCCGGTCATGACCGA
>JACMKY010000701.1 GCA_014379925.1 Cytophagales bacterium
AACGCGCGTTACCCCGCAATCTTTACATCGATAACGTTGCTGACCGGAGGCATTTTTACCGTTTAAAATTAAATTGTTGCTTTGGCAGCAATAGCAAGTGCGTGCTTCTAAAATCATGGTCGACTTTTTTTGGAACAAAGACACCAAACCAACTACAAAATACCACTACCCGTATCTGTACCTGATTACGGGTGGGGCGCGTAGCGCAACCGTTGCATCAGTTTAAGGGGGAGACGGACGCGTTGCGGGCGCTACCGGGGCGGTTCATTGCCGTAACCAATGAACCGGGGATGCGCGTTCACGCCGAAACCGCCGTTGGGCGGGCCTTCACCGACCTGCGGGGTCGGGTCAATCAGTACGCAGCCAGCCGGGCCGACGCCGTTACGCTGGTGGTGAGTGGGTTGCCGATGCCTATTAAGACGCCTCCGCGATGAAGCGAACGTTGATGAATTGGAGTGGTGGGAAAGATTCGGCGCTGGCGCTGTGGCGCGCGCTTCAAACCGGGCAGTACCGGGTCGAAACGTTGTTGACTACTTTGAACGCCGCCAACCGGCGCGTTTCGATGCACGGGGTGCCCGAAGCGCTGCTCGATGCCCAGGCCCAACGGTTGCGCTTGCCGCAAACCAAGTTATTGGTGTCAGAACAAAGCGCAATGGCTGACTATCGGCGTCGGATGGACCTCACGCTGGAACCGTTGGTGAAGGCGGGGGTTACCCACGCGGTTTTCGGGGATATTTTTCTGGACGATTTGCGAACGTGGCGGGAAGCGCAACTGGCTCGCTGGGGCTTGAGGGCAGTTTTTCCGCTTTGGCAGATTCCGTCGCTTTCGCTACTGGAGGAATTTTGGGCCGCGGGCTTCGCCACCGTCGTCGTGAGCGTGAATAGCCACTACCTGGATGCCTCGTTCTGCGGGCGGGTGCTCGACCGGGCCTGGGTGGATGAGTTGCCGCCGGGGGTGGACCCGTGCGGAGAAAATGGCGAGTTTCACACGTTTGTCTACCAGGCCCCTTACTTCGAGGCGCCCATTGATTTCGGGATTGGCGAAACGGTGGCAAAAAATTACGTATACAAGACCAATACCGGCGAAGAGATGACGGCGACCCATTATTTTACGGATCTGCAACCCGTTTGAATCCTACAATCCGGGCTACGTCGTAGCTTTGCCGTAACCGTGTTGCCGATATGTTGTTTCGTTCTATCCTGGCCTATCTCCTGCTTTTCTCGGTGGCCCTGCAGCCTTTCCGCCGGGAGATGACGGTCATATTGTTTGAGTTCAACAAGGCGTACATCGTCAAGAACCTCTGCGAGAACCGCAACCGTCCCCAACTTCACTGCGGTGGCAAGTGTTACCTGACCAAGCAGTTGAAAGCTCAGCAGGCGCAACCGGACGAAGCAACGGCCGAGCGCATTCCGCACCTGCCCGTGATGCCGTGGTTTTGCACCGATCCGGTTGGTTTTCCGCTCACGACTCCAGTAGCGTTGCTACCGGCCAGCATTCCGGCCGGTCGCTACACCGAGTCGGTGACCACCTCGTTTCTGCCAGGCGTCTTTCAGCCACCCCGTGACTAACCTTTTCTTTTTGCGAGCCTTTCGGTAGCCACGCTTGTCGGGGTGGTGAACGACCCGTTGTCCGTGGTTCCCGGACGACCAGCGCGTTCGCTGCCACGACGCAGACTACGAGCGGAGTGCCGCCCAGCGGAATGCCGCCCACCGTTGCGGGAAGCGGAATGCCGCCCAGCGGAGTGCCGCCCACCGTTGCGAGAATCGGCTGACCACCTTTTCGGGGGGTGCCAACCGGGACTTTACTGGCAACAAACCGTTGTTCAACCCCAATGCCGCTTCCTTCCTGGCCATCCAGTACACCCGGCCGCTGACGGGCGGGCGGGCCGCCTTTGTCCGGGGGGAACACCGCTACACCGGCACCTACTACCTCAACTTCGACAACGTCGTTCGACAGGCCCCGTTTCATCAGTTCAACGCCCGGGCGGGGGTTGGTTACAAAACCTACGAACTGGCCCTCTGGGGGCGCAACCTGACCGGCGTCAAATACCGGACCTGGGCAACGGGCGTGTTTCTGCTGAGTAATCCCGGTACGTGGGGCGCTACCGCCACCGCCAGTTTCTGATCCGAACCCGCCAGCTATCCAAAGCCCGCCGCGCCCGTGACGCTTAAAACGTTCAGTTCTCTGACAATTTTTGTGGTCTTCATCCTCTGCGCTTTTTTCCGTTGAGGATGAACTCAGATGGCTGATGGTCGATATCTTTCTTGACGGAAAAGGGTTGGGTTGGGGTCCCAAAGCGGCTTTACCACAAAAATTGTCGGGGTACCGGACTTTTTTCAAATCAAAAAGGACCCCAGCCTGGTTTTCAATGAATAACCGGTGGAAAAGAAAAACCTTCCGGGAGCCGGAAGGTTTTCGGGGGTGGTGATGAGTGGACTCGAACCACCGACACACGGATTTTCAGTCCGATGCTCTACCAACTGAGCTACATCACCCGCTGGGTTTCTAAAAAATTGGGACAAGAAACCAACTTTCTTTTAGAAACGGGGCAAAACTAGGTATTTTTGCACCTTTCGCCAAGCAATCCAACAAAATTCTGCCCGACTTCATTCAACCCGGTTCAACCAGCAGTATGACTTACATCGCTCAGATTCTCTTCATTCTTTGCTTCGCGGGAGCGGCTTACGTCATCTCCCGGCGGTTTTCCCGAATCGGAAAGAACATCGGACTCGGCCGGCCCGAAAACCGCCGCGACCGCCCGGCCGAGCGGTGGAAGACGATGCTGCTGATCGCCTTCGGACAAAAGAAGATGTTCGACAAGCCCCTGGTCGGTTTCATGCACTTCGTCATCTACGCGGGCTTCCTGCTCATCAACATCGAGGTGTTGGAAATCCTCTTCGACGGCGTGTTCGGCACGCACCGCATCCTGGCTCCCTTCCTGGGAAGCGCCTACCCGGCCTTGATCAACGGTTTTGAGTTCCTCGCTTTCGGCGTCCTCGTGGTGTGCGTGGTGTTCCTGTGCCGCCGGAATCTGATCAAGGTGAGGCGTTTCCAACCCGGGGCGCACCGCGAGATGACGCGCTGGCCCCGCCTGGATGCCAACCTCATCCTGGTGACGGAAATTCTTTTGATGTGGGCTTTCCTGAGCATGAACGCCACCGACGTGCTGCTACAGGAGCGCGGAGTCGGCCACTACGCCGACGTACGGACGGGGGCTTTCGCGTTCAGCCAGTTCTTAACGCCGCTCTTTGAGGGTTGGAGCACGCCGGTGTTGGTTTTCTACGAGCGCTTTGCGTGGTGGTTTCACATCCTGGGTATCCTGGCGTTCGGCATCTACGTAACGTATTCCAAACACCTGCACATTTTCCTGGCTTTTCCCAACGCGTACTTCTCCCGATTAGAACCGAAGGGCGAAATGCAAAACATGCCCGAGGTGACCAAGGAAGTGCGGTTGATGTTGGGTCTGGACGCGGCCGCATCCGTTCCCGCGGGAACGGATGCGGCCGGGACGGAATCCGCCCCGGGTCGTTTCGGGGCCAAGGACGTGGGAGACCTGACCTGGAAGAACCTGATGGATGCCTACAGCTGCACGGAATGCGGTCGGTGCACGGCGGCTTGTCCGGCCAACATAACCGGCAAGAAACTCTCGCCGCGCAAGATTATGATGGATACCCGCGACCGCCTGCAGGAAGTGGGGGAAGGAATCGAAAAACACGGCACCGGCCACGACGACGGCAAGAGCCTGTTCGGCAACTACATCACTTCGGAGGAGATCATGGCCTGCACCACCTGCAATGCCTGCGTGCAGGAATGCCCGGTAAACATCGATCCGCT
>JACMKY010000088.1 GCA_014379925.1 Cytophagales bacterium
GAGTTGATGAGTTGATGAGTAAGGCAGTTTAAGAGTTGATGGGTTGAGAAGTAGCGTTGATAAGTGTATCGACGGATAAGTTGAATGAGTGGACGGAGAGCAGCGTTCTCCTTGCTTTTACCTTGTATTTTTCATCTTTTTACTCCTGAACTCCCTTACTCATCAACTCATCAACTCATAAACTCCCCTTACACGGGTGAACGGGTAAATCCGTTGCAATGGTCCGGAATATTCTCCGGGGAACTGACTTTCCGCGGTGCGTTTTGCCGATGCCATTCGGTGTTGTCCACCGGGAAAACGTCGCTCGGCCCGTCTTCAGGCGTCCACCCGCAAGAATTGCCGGAACCAGTGACCGGACTCCTTGACAATGCGCTGCTGGGTCTGAAAGTCCACGTGAACCAGGCCGAAGCGGGGCTGGTAGCCTTCCGCCCACTCGAAGTTATCCATCAGCGACCAGGCGAAATAGCCATCCACCTTGGCGCCTTCCCGTTTGGCCCGCCTCACCTGCGCCAGGTAGTCGTGGAAAAACTGTACCCGACGCGCATCCACCACCCGTCCGTTCTGCACAGTATCGGGAAAGGCCGCTCCGTTTTCGGTCACGTACACCTTTTTCACTCCCGGATAGCGACTCACCTTTTTCAAAATCTGGTAGAGTCCTTCGGGGTAGACCTCCCACTTCATCGCCGTGGTGTCCACACCGCGCTTCTCGGCCGGAACCGGCTCGGCCCACACCAGGGGATTCAAGGGGGAGAAGCTGGCGAGTTCGCGCGTGTAATTCTGTACTCCGATGAAGTCGAAGTCGAAGGGAAGTCGCTGTTCGTCCCCCTCCCGGAAGTAGCGGTCCACGTCCCGGAGTCCGGAAACGGTCTCGTACGGGTAGCCCATTCCGAGCGAAGCTTCCAGAAAGAAGCGGTTGTAGACGGCATCCAGCCGCCCGGCGGCCGCCACGTGCCGGGGTTTGTTCTCGTCGCAGGGTTCGATGGGGGTGAAGGAAAGGGTGGTACCAATCTCCGCGTCGGGAACGTTGGCCTTGGCGATGCGGCCGCCTTCCGCCTGGCACAACGCGGCGTGGTGGGCGGCGGGAAGGAAATTATTGAATCCCCAACGCCCCGGGGCGTGGATGCCCAGCATGTAACCCGCCGCCGTGAACACGGTGGGCTCGTTGAGTACCATCCAGTGCTTCACGCGGTCGCCGTAGGTACGGGTAGCGAAGTCCACGTATTCGGCAAACCAGCCCAGCACGTCGCGGTTGGCCCAGCCGCCCTGGTTCTCCAGGGCCTGCGGCAAGTCCCAGTGGTAAAGCGTGACCCAGGGCTGGATGCCCAACGCCAGGCAAGCGTCAATTACGCGTTGGTAGAACGCGACGCCCTGCTGGTTGATCGGGCCCCGGCCCTGCGGGAACAGGCGGCTCCAGGAAAGCGAAAACCGGAACGCACCCAGGTTCAGAAACCGGAGAAGTGCCAGGTCCTGCGGAAAGCGGTGGTAAAAATCGCAGGCCACGTCGCCCGTGCTGCGATCCTTGATCTTGCCGGGCATTCGGGAAAAGGCGTCCCAGATGGATTCGCCCTTGCCGTAGCCTTTGTGCGCCCCCTCGATCTGGTAGGCGGCCGTGGAAGCCCCCCACACGAAGTCGCGCCCGAAGTCGTCCCGTTTCAACGCCGGGCTGCTTGCCTGGTCGTGGATCGCGTCGAATTCAACGGATGAAACAAGGGGTGGCCGGCTGGCGGTGGTTTCGGGCAAATTCAAGGATGACTTCGCGTACGGGTTCGGTGGCAAGTATTGGGGTACGGATCTTTCCATTGACCAAGCGAGTGAAAAAAGTTGGATTTACGTTCCGCGGTCCGCCAGGCAACCCCTGATGGTGCCTGAACAACACGGAACGAGACGTCGGGTTTTACGGCAACGGGTAATCAACGACAAAGCCGGACGAAAGGTTACCGCTGCACCCGCACGGGAACAAAATGGCGATCGCGCAGTGAACGGGCGGAGGGAGCTGGCAAGCGCCGAACGTCGGCGCACGTCCCTGGCAATCAATACCAGCCAACAATCCCGTCCGTTGCCCGATTCGATCCCGCACCTCGCCGTCCGCGGAAGCCACTTTTCCCGGGTGCTGCTTTCGTCATTGCCTGATTGGGCTCCGACGGCCCGTTCGGGGGCGCTCAACCCGGTTGCCCGGCCCGGGGAAACCAAAACGGCCAGCCGTAAGAAGTAACTTAATCATTGACGTCAAAAACGCAGTTCTCATATTAAATTCGGGGAATTTTTTGCGAAAACAACTTATTCATTCTAATATAACCTCCGTTGATTTCTATCCACCACTTCTCTTTTTACTATCCTTTAAATCCCTAAATTCAAAGTAACCATGAAAACCTTTACTACGGAGTGGGTTCATACCCTTGGACTGCTCACACTGCTTCTTTTAGGCTCCTTTCTCAGCGGAAGGGCACAACCGAAGGACCAATTCAATGATTTAAAAATAACCCGTCAAGACCCGATGTTCAAGATCGGTGCCGAACTGGCGGGCTTGAAACGCGAGTTTGAGGTTCAGCAGCGCTCCCGCAAGGGTGCAACCGTTGAATTCCAATCCCAGAATTCCCTCATCCAGGTCCGGCCGGGCGGTTACGTGGTGGTGGAGGCGGTGGCCGAGGGCAACAACGTCGATAAATTGCTGGCTGATTTAAAGGCCCTGGGCCTGGTTAAGGCCGCTTCGTTCGGCCGGGTGGTGTCGGGCCTGATGCCCATCACCGCCCTCGACAAGATGGCCGGGCTGAAGAGCATGCGCTTTGCCCATCCCGCCTATAAACCGCTCACCAACGTGGGCGCGGTGACCAGCGGGGGCGACCGGGCGATGCGTTCCGACCTGGCCCGCCGCAACGCCGACGTGACTGGCCGCCGCAGCAAGGTCGGGGTGCTCTCCGACAGCTACAACAGCCGGGGCGGGGCGGCGGGCGGCATCCAATCCGGGGACCTACCTGGACCCGGTAACCCCAATGGCTTCACTACCCCCGTTCAGGTGCTGGAAGACCTGGGGCCGCGGGAAGGCATCGACGAAGGACGCGCAATGCTGGAAATCATCCACGACGTGGCGCCCGGAGCCCAGTTGGCCTTTGCCACTGCCTTCAACGGTCCGGCTGGCTTCGCCCGGAACATCCTCAATTTGCAGCAGGCGGGTTGCAACATCATTGTGGATGACATTGGTTATTCCGATGAGCCTTTTTTCCAGGACGGCATCATTGCCCAGGCCGTGGACAGCGTCAAGCGCCTGGGCGTCGCCTACTTTTCGGCGGCCGGCAACAGTGGGCGCAATTCGTACGAGGCTCCCTTTAAAGAAGGTGGACCCGTCCGCTTCGGCAGTCGATCCGTTCGGGGCGGCTACCCGGCCAGGAATGCCCACGATTTCGCCCGCGGAGAACAGCCCGCCGACCTGATGCAAAGCATAACCATTCCCAGGGGTAGCACTTTCATTGCGGTCTTTCAATATGACCAGCCCTTCTACTCAGCGGGCGACGGCAGCAGTCCCGGAGCCGCTTCCGACCTGGATCTCTTTCTGCTCAGCGAAGACAGCACGCGCATTATCACTTATTCCGCTGAACTCAACGTAGGACGCGATCCGTACGAGTTCCTGGTGCTTACCAACAACGGCTCTTTCGGCAGCGACCGGTTCAACCTACTCATCGACAAGTACGAAGGTCCCGCCCCGGGAACGATTAAGTACATCTTATGGGACAGTGGCACCATCAACGAATACGGTACCGGAAGTGCCACCTGCTACGGCCACCCCAACGCCGCGGGGGCCATTGCCGTTGGAGCCGCGTCCTTTGCCAACACGCCCGCGTTCGGCGTAACCGTGCCGTTGAAGCAGGGCTTCTCTTCGGCGGGCGGTATCCCAATCCTGTTCGATCCCAACGGCAACCCCATTGCCCCCGTCGCCCGCCGGAAGCCGGAGGTGGTAGCGCCCGACGGCGCCCTCACGACTTTTTTCATCCAGCTTATCCTGGGTCAATACTATTTCTTCGGTACTTCGGCGGCCGCTCCCCACGCGGCGGGGGTGGCGGCCCTGATGCAGGAAGCCAACGGCGGTCGTCTTAGCCCCGATGCCATCCGGGAAACCCTGCTGAAAACCACCGTGGAGATGGAGACGCCCGGCTTCGACTTCAACACCGGCTACGGCCTCATCGACGCCGAGGCGGCGGTGCGGGCCGTCACCCGGGCGGGCGTGCGCTACTTCGCCCTGGTGGATACCGATTCGCAGCAGGATGTGCGGGAAATCCGCGAGGGCGAGGAGCTCAATCTCTCCTACCTGCCCAGCCGTAACCTGGCCATCCGGGCGCAGACCAACCCCCGGATCGTGGGCAGTGTGGGTTTTGATCTCAACGGCTTGAAAACGACGCGCAACGCGGCCCCTTACGCATTGTCGGGCGAGACAAACGGCCTTTACGCTCCCCTGACACCACCCCTCTCGGCCGACGGCTCCGGAGGGGCGTACCAATTATCGGCTACTCCCTACAGCCAGCCCAACCTGACGGGCAATCCGGGCGAAGGACTGACGGTAAACTTCCGGGTGATCGAAAACACGGTGCTCTACTTCCAGCTCATCAACGTGGCCACGGGTGCCTCGCTGGGCACCATCCGCGACGGGGACGTGATCACCCTGGCGGCCCTGGCCTCCACCCGGCTCAACATCACGGCCGTTACCACTCCCTACAACGTGGGCAGCGTGGTCTTCGATTTCA
>JACMKY010000702.1 GCA_014379925.1 Cytophagales bacterium
CGAGGATGGGCAAGTCGGAGGAGGAAGTTGTTCAAGTAGATGAGTTTATGGGTTGATGAGTTGATGAGTTGATGAGTTGATAAACGTTTAAATAGGACCATCCTGGGAAAATCCCCAATGTCGTTTGTTGTTGCCTTGGTGCTTGCCATCCCTCTTCCGTTTTCTAACCTTTCCATTTTCTACCTCTTCCGATTGATCCAACACTAAAAAGTCCGCATTCGTACAAACCCAACCCAACTATGGAACTTCTGCGCCAGTTCATCGATTTTTTCATCCACCTGGATTCCCACCTGGCGAATATTTTACAAGAGTACGGCACGCTCACCTACGTGATTTTGTTCGCCATTATTTTCGTCGAAACGGGCTTCGTGGTCATGCCTTTCCTGCCCGGTGATTCGCTGCTGTTTGCCACCGGGGCGCTGGCCGCCCAGAATCCGGATAGCCTCAACATTTGGCTGCTGATCCCCCTGTTGTTCACCGCCGCCATTCTGGGCGACAACGTAAACTACTTCGTGGGCAAAACCGTCGGCCCGCGGGTCTTCAGCCGCGACTACCGGTTCCTGAAGAAAGAATACCTGCTCAAAACCCAGGCGTTTTACGACAAGCACGGCGGCAAGACCATCATCTTCGCCCGCTTCATTCCCATTGTCCGCACTTTTGCCCCCTTCGTGGCCGGCGTGGGCACGATGGTTTACCCGCGTTTTATCTGGTACTGCATCGCCGGCGGCCTGGTCTGGGTGACGAGTTTCCTGGTCATCGGTTATTTTGTCGGTAGCCAGCCAGTGGTTAAAGAAAAGTTCACGCTGGTGATTTTCGGCATCATTCTCATTTCCCTGCTGCCGCCGGTAATCGAATTCCTGCGGTCGAAGTACGGCCGCAAGCGCGAAAACGTGTAATGATTCCTCCCCCGCGCGTTTTCGACCATTCCGGCCAATGCTACGGCTGACCGCCCCATGAACCTGTACGGCCTGATCGGATACCCGCTGACGCATTCCTTTTCCAAACGGTACTTCACCGAAAAATTCAGCCGGGAAGGCATCCGCGACAGTGCGTACGAGTTGTTCGAACTGCCCGATATCGCCGCGCTTCCCGGGTTGCTGGCGACCCAGCCCAACCTGCGCGGCCTCAACGTCACCATTCCGCACAAGCAAGCGGTCATTCCCTTCCTGGACCACCTCGACGAATCGGCCCGGAAGGTGGGGGCGGTCAACGTGATCAAGCTGGCCGCGGGAGGCAAAAAAACGGGGTATAACTCGGACTACTACGGCTTCCGCACCACCCTGGTGGCGTGGCTGGGTCGGTTGGGCGTAACGGAAACGGCCGCGCTGATTCTGGGCAACGGGGGCGCGAGCCGGGCCGTGCGGGCGGCGCTCGACGACCTGCGGATTCCCTACCAGGTGGTCGCGCGCGAGGCGTCGGCAACCACCCTTTCCTACCAGCAGGTAACGGGTGAGCTGATGGCGGCGTTTCCGCTCCTCATCAACACCACGCCGCTCGGCACGCATCCGCACCCGGAGACGTTTCCGCTGCTGCCGTACGCCCGCCTGACGACCGCCAACCTGCTTTACGACCTGGTTTACAATCCCGCCGAAACCCAATTCCTGGCGAAGGGCGCCGCCCGGGGCGCAGGCACCCACAATGGCCTGGCCATGCTCCACGGACAGGCCGAAAAGGCGTGGGAAATCTGGCAGGATTGATTTTGAAAATTTTGATTGTGAAGACTACCAAACAGAAAATAGGGAGGGAAGTGACCGAACACGCCGGGGTGGTTGCTCTTTTCGCGCTGTCGCTGCGGTTGCTCTCTCTGGTAATCCACTGAGCAGCCCGTCCGTTTTCGGAGTGCGGGCTAGCTACCGGATGCTGTCGGGCGGCGCGAATTCCAGGAATTCCTCCTCTTCAGGGGCCACAGTGGTCGCCACACTGTCTTTCCGGACGCTTACCCAGGCGGTTGGGCAGTTGTACTGCTTCCGGATCGGAACGGCGGGTTTGGGAAAAGCGCCCGGGGTGATGCCCAGGCGTTTGTCCGCGTAGACTTTTTCCATGAAACGTCCGTAAACCGGCAGCGCCGTCTTCGAGCCTTCGCCCAGGGCGGAGGAGCGGAAGTGGATGCTGCGGTCGTCGCCGCCCACCCAGACGCCCGACACCAGGTCTTTCGTCAGGCCGATGAACCAGCCGTCGGAGAGGTTGGACGTCGTGCCCGTTTTGCCGCCGATCTCGTTGCGCCGGTCGCCGAAGAGATCGAACGACCAGAGGTTTTGGGACGTACCCCCCTGTTCCTCAATGCCACCCCGGAGCATGTAGGTCATCAAATAGGCCGTTTCTTCGCTGATGGCCCGTTGCCGGGTCGGGGTAAACTGGTGAACCACGTTGCCGTTGCGGTCTTCGATGCGGGCCAGCAGGAGAGGTTCCGTCCAGATGCCCTGGTTGAGAAAAGTGCAGTAAGCCGCGACCATTTCGTGCACCGACACGTCGCTGGAGCCCAGCCCGATGGAGGGCACGGTGTCCATCGGGCTGCGGATGCCCAGCCGGTAGGCCATGTCGGCCACCGCCCGGGGGCCGATTTTCTCCGTCAACTGGGCGGTGACGGTGTTGATCGAACGCGCCATCGCCCGCCGCAGGGTGACGGTCGAACCCGAAAACACGTAATCGGAATTGCGGGGCTGCCAGATTTTCTCCTCGCCCTTTTCCACGTAGCGAACCGTTACCCGCTGGTCGGTCATCTTGTCGCAGGGAGCATACCCTTTCTCGAAGGCGGCGGCGTAGACGAAGGGCTTGAATGTAGAACCGGGTTGCCGCTTGGCCTGCCGCACGTGGTCGTACTGAAAATACCGGTAGTCCAGCCCACCCACCCAGGCCTTGATGTGGCCGGAGTAGGGGTCCATGGCCATCATACCCGCCTGCAAAAGCCGCTTGTAGTAGCGGATGGAATCCAGGGGGCTGAGGCTGACCGAGTCGCCTTCCGGCCGGTTCCACGAAAACACCTTCATCGGTCGGGGCGTGTTCATCACGATTAGCACGGAATCGGGGTGTGCTGCGTAGCGCTTCCTCAATTGCTTGTAGAGGTCCGTCCGTTGCGCCACCGTTTCGATGAAGTTGGGGATCTCCTGGTCGTTTTCGTCCACCCACGGATTTTGCTTGCCCCAGTGGCGGTTGAACGTTTTTTGCAGGTTGCTCACCTGTTCCGCCACCGCTTCTTCGGCGTAGCGCTGCGCGCGCGAATCGATGGTGGCGTACACCACCAGGCCGTCCGCGTAGAGGTCGTAACCATTTTCTTCGCACCACTTGGTGAGGTAGTTGTTGATGGGCGTCTTGAAGTAATAATCGGCCGGTCCGTCGATGTGGTCCTCGCGGTCGGGGTCGAGGGAGAGCGGGGTTTTGCTCAGTGAATCGGCCGTCGCCGCCCGGATGTAATCGTACTTCGCCATCTGCGACAGCACCACGTTGCGCCGTTTGAGGGAGTTCTCGGGGTTTTGGAAGGGGCTGTACAGCGTAGTGGCTTTGAGCAGGCCCACCAGCGTAGCCGATTGGGGCAGCGTCAGGCGGTCGGGCGTGGTGTTGAAAAACGTCTTGGCGGCGATCTTGATGCCGAACGAGTTGCTACCGAAATCGACCGTGTTCAGGTAGAGGGCCAGGATTTCTTCTTTGGTATAGGCTTGCTCCAGCCGGATGGCCACGATCCATTCCTTGGTTTTGTAGATGAGCGTTTTCAGGCCCGGTATTTTTCCCAGCAACCCCTGCGACTGGTCGCGACGGGTCTTGAACAGGTTTTTGGCCAGTTGCTGGGTGATGGTGCTGCCACCGCCCCGGTCGTCCTCGCCCCGCAGCAGGGAGGCGGCGACCGAAAGCAAGGCTTCGAAATCAACGCCGGTGTGCTGGTAAAAGCGCACGTCTTCGGTGGCCACCAAAGCCTTGGTCAGGTCGGGCGACATCTCCCGGTAATCCACCAGCGAACGGTTTTCGCGGTAGTACCGGCCCAACAGCACACCATCGGCCGTGAACAATTCGGAAGCCTGGGCCACTTTCGCGTTCTGAAGCCGGTCCACGCCGGGAATGTCGCCGAAGAGGCGGAGGAAATTGGTGGCCACGCCGCCGAAGAAGAAGACCAGCAGCCCCACCCCCAGCGCAAAGGCCGTCCACAAGCGCCGGATCAGGCGGCCGGCGGGGTGCGTCGGGTCGGGAAACAGCACCGGAAACCGTTGCCGCAGCCAATCACGGCCCTTGGTCAGCGGAACCCGTCCGTAGGTATGCCAGGCAAGCCGGGCTTGCCGCCAACCGTTCCCGACTCGTTGCGTGCGTTCTGTTTTCATCCTCTTTTCCAAAGTAGTGGGGTGGCGCCGGTCGCGGGGCAAAGCGAACCCCAATCCGGTTACGGAACGGAGCGTTGGGGGGCGGGTACGCTTCAGTCTCCGGATGGCGCGTTCCTCACCGTTCGCCCAGTCGCCGCCAGCCTTCCGTCAGGAAGCCAATGCCGTAGCCCGTCATTTGTACGAAAACGGCCGCCGCGCTCAGAATGCCCACGGCCGCGCTTTTATTTTTTCGGGTGGAATCCACCAAAATCAATCCGGTGTACAGCAAAAGTACGAAAATCCCCCACCGGAAAAGAAGGGGAAGGAGCCAGGCCGTCAGCGGCAGGCCCAGCAGGAAGAGGGTGAACAAGGCCGGAATCGTGTGCACCGGCTTAATTTCCTTCGGAAAGAACCGCTGGATGTTGATGCGGGCCCGTCCGAAGAAATGCAGTTGGCGGAAAAACTGCCCGAAGTCCGTTCGCCGCTTGTGGTAGACGTAGGCTTCCTCGATGAGCCCGGTGCGAAAGCCGTGCCCAATGATCCGCAGGCTGAATTCGATGTCTTCGCCCATGCGCGTGAGCAGGTACCCGCCCGTTTTTTGGAATACTTCCCGGGAGATGCCCATGTTGAAACTGCGCGGGTGGAAAACGCCCACGTGCCGCCGGCTGCCCCGGGTGCCGCCGGTGGTGAAGAAAGAAGTCATCGCGTAACTAATGGCCTTCTGGACGGGCGTGAAATCGGGATGGGCACGGTCGGGACCGCCGTAGGCATCCAGGGGATGGGTAGCGAGGTGTTTTTCTACTGCTTCAAAGTAGTGCGGGGGCACCAGGCAATCGGAATCGAACACCACCAGGTACTCGCCCGAAGCCTGGCGAAAGCCGTAATTCCGGGTGAAACCCTGCCCGCTGTTATCCTTGGCGAAGTAACGAACGTTGAGTTGACCGACGAACGTTTGCACCACCGCCTCACAAGGCACCCGCGAACCGTCTTCCACCACGATCACCTCGAAGGGACGGTGGGTCTGCCGCGCGAGGCTTTCCAGCAACTCACCCACCTCGTCGGGGCGGTTATAAACGGGAATGATGACGGAATAGGTGCGCATGACGGGTTAGAGGAGGCCAAAAATGGCCCGAATTCAGTTAAGATGCAAGTCGACAACCGAACCAGGGAGCCGAACTTGCCCTCCGGTTGCCCGCCCGGCTGGCAATAAAATGCCCCGGGGTTCCCAACCCCCGGGGCGCTGCCAGTCAAGTAATCCGCGTGGTAAAACGTTGCTCACAACTCGTCGCCGAATTCCTCTTCCTCCTCCAGGTCGTCCTCGAAACCTTCTTCGTAGAAAGGCTCTTCCAGTTCCCTTTCGTCCACGTCGTCCATGTAGCCGAGATCATCGGCATCCTCCTCGTCGAGGTCGTCCTCCAGATCGTCTTCTTCCTCGTCGAAGTCGTCCTCCAATTCCTCTTCGTCGAGGTCATCGTCGTCGTCGGGCAACGGGACCACGGCGGCTTGCAGGGGCAACGACCCCACCGGTGAAAAAGGACGGTGAACCGTTGACTCCCGGAACTCACCCACTGATTGGGAGCCGCCGGTGCGCAAAAGGGAAACTAACACGTTTTCGGTATTCATTCTCGAAGGCGGTTATGGTTGTTTGGGTTTCGAACAAGAGAAATGCCGATGCGGCAAGCCGGTTGGCAAGCCGATTCCTGACGGGAATGCACCGCTCATCGTACCTCGAGCAAAAATACCGGAAAGATAGCAAGGGTGAGCACCGATCCTTTTTTCAAAAAGCCAAAATTATTTAAATCCGTACCAATTACGCAAGTTTTGAAAAAAATCCCGGTCCGGAACTCCGTCCGGAACCCCGTCCGGAACCCGTCCGGGGCGGTATGGTTTCCCAAACGGAAAACGTCCGCCGGGGTTGCATCCCGGTGGAGGGAGGAAAAAAAATCCCCGGGTGACGCTTTGGGGGTAAACATACGCCCGCAATTGGGTTCCCCCTTGCGCCTTGCCCGCATCTTTCCTTATTTTTGCCAAATGAAGACTGTCAACAAGCGCACCGAATTGAAAAAACAGTTGCGGACGGCCTGCCTGGAGACCCAACAACGGCTGGCCGACATCACGCGGGCGGCTATGCTACAGGCGCAGGAAAGTGCCAACGAAGAAAAGGGGGCCATGGAAGACCGGTTTGAATCGTTCCGGGAACAGTGCCAGATCAACCGCGATATGTACGCCAAGCAGTTGCAGGAAATTCTGGCCAACCTGTTGATCCTTCAGAAGATGGACGCCAGCCGGACCAGCGATGCCGTAACGTTCGGTACCGTGGCGGTAACGGATACCCACACTTTTTTCATCTCCATCGGCATCGGTGAGTTGAAGGTAAAGGGCAAAACCTACTTCGCCCTTTCCACTTCTTCCCCCCTGTTCAAGGCCATCAGTGGCAAGAAAGCGGAGGAAACCTTTCCTTTCCGGGGCAAAATCCAACGCATCCTGGAAGTCTACTAACCGCCGGACCGAACCCGAAACCGCTTTTCAGGCTTGGGAAGCGGGATTGAGTTGGTCGGCGTTGATCTTCTTGAAAACCGGCAACGTGCTGAAGTAAAGCAGGAAAGCCACCGGAATGCTCACCAGCAGCCAACCCGTAAAGCCCATAAAGAACGTGAACCAGAGCTTCTGAAAAGTAGCCACGGCGTCGGTGGTAAACATGTGGTAGAGCTGGGAAAAGGAAAACGGCATTGGCGCACGGTTGAGCACCACCCCACCCAGCTTGACGAAGGGAATGAACAGCAACACCTGCAAGGGCGTGGCCACGTAGTGCGTGAGTTGAATGGCCGCCATATTGAGCCGCAAACTCACCGCCACCAAGGCGCAAAGCAAGGCTGCCACTCCGAAAACGGGAAGCATGCCGATAATCACGCCCAGGGCCACCGTCAGGGAGAGTTTGCTGGGGGTAACGCCCTGTCTGAGAAATCCCAACAGCGGCTGGATAATCTTACGTCGGATCAATTCGTTTACGGAGCTGGTAGTTTGCATCGGTTGGTATAAAACGTTCGGGTTGAATGGATGAAAGGTAGTCCCGTTTTGTAACGAAATCGCGCAAAGGGCGGCTGAGGATTAATACCTTTTTTCCCACTTCAGTAAATAGGCAAACAACATTAATTTATTGTGCAATATCTAAAATATTGATTTACAGCAGATAAACACTTGACTATCTAAACCAATGCGATCATTTTATCGGATTAAAAGTCCGGAGTAACTTAAGAAGCAACTTAACCCATCGGACCATTGGTCGGCAATGAGGCTGGCCAAATACTTAACTGGAAAACGGGGGGTGTAATTCCACCCCGGGCGTTATTCGTCGAAATTGGTTGACAATTTTGTCCCGGATCCGCCGCGGGTCGCCTTTTTCTCCCCCTCCCGCTTCTTTTCTTCCAGTCGCTTCCGCTTGACCGCCGCCGAAGGCTGGGTGGCCCGGCGCGGTTTGGGTCGGGCAAACGCTTTTTTCAACAGGCCGTAAAATTTTTTCACGCAACGCTCCTTATTAAGAAGTTGACTGCGCTCCTCCTGCGAAACAACGATCAAAAATCCCTCTTGGGAAATAAAACCGGCCAGTTTTTCCTTCACCAAGCTTTTCTCCTCTTCGGTGAGCAACCGGGAACTGTCCACGTGAAAGCGCAACGCCACCTTGGAGGAAACCTTGTTGACGTTCTGTCCACCCGCGCCGCCGCTGCGGGAGGCGATGAAATAAAACTCACTGGAAAAATCCCGGATTGGCTGGGGAGGGGCAGTTGCCAAGGCATAGGTTGCTTTAGAGGTCGTGAAAGTAGCATTTTGACGGGGCCGGAAACCGCCGGAATGCCGGTTTATCGGTCATGCGTCCGAAAAAAGGGGTTTTTGCGACGCGCACGGTCTAAGCCGGGCGTCAGTCAAAGGCAACGTCCCGCCCCGGATTGCTCGCCAGTTCAAACATCAACCGGATTTGCGTTTCCGTGATGCGGTCCAGCGAAAGGTCGGGCAGACGATCTTCCGCAAAATAGCCCACCCCGTTGGTTTCCAGGCCGGGCACCAGTTCGCCTCCTACCGTCCGGCAGAGAATGAACACCTTGTAGATGTGAAAGGGAGAAGGCGGATGCGGGTGGCATTTCTTGTCCAGCAGGGCCAGCAGCCGCGTCGGCTCCACTACCAGGCCCGCTTCCTCGCGTACTTCCTTAATGGCCACTTCCTTGGGAGAGTAGCCCACGTCGGCCCACCCGCCCGGCAAGGACCAGCGGTTGTCCGTATTCTCGCGCACCATCAGGATCTTCTCCCCTTCGAACACCACCGCCCGCACGTCTACCTTGGGCGTCTGGTAACCGGTTTCGTTGGTAAACAGTGACCGAATCTTTTCCACCGGCTCGTCAGTCAGCCGGTGCAGGATGTCGAGGCTGATGGTTTGCAGCTCTTCGTAGCGCTCCCGGTCGTAGCCGTTTTCGGCGTAGGTCAGCCCGGCCTGCGCCAGGGCCTGCATTCGTTTCGCAATTTCCAGCCAGGCGTGCGGCATCGGACAAAATTTAGGGGTTCCTTGGCAATTACCACAGCGCTTCCAACTGGTCCACCGTGAGGCCCTCAAAGCTTTGGATCACGAGGTGCGTGTTGGCCAGTTCTTCGGCGGTGTGGGTCGTGGTAATGCCGATCACCTTCGCGCCCGCGTTCAATCCGGCCCGCACGCCCGCCAGCGAATCCTCAATCACGACGCACTGGTTGGGTGGCGTTCCCAACTCCGCGGCGGCCTTCAGGTAGATTTCCGGATCGGGTTTGCCCCGGGTCACGAACGCGGAATCCAGCAGGGCACCGAAATAGGAACGGATGCCGAGGGAGTCGAGCACGAAGTCGAGGTTGGCACCCGGCGCGGAGGTACCCACGGCCATCGGTACGCGCCGGCGCTGGAGCATTTGCAGGAACGGCATCAGTCCCGCCACCGGCCGGATGTCGGCCTGGTACATCTCCCGGAAAAGGGCTTCCTTTTCGTCGGCCAGCGCCGCCAGTTCGGCGGCGGCCAGCACCCGCTGGAAGATGTAAGGCATGCCTTCCTGGTTGGTCCGCCCGTAAACGTGCGTCTTGAGTTCGTCGTCGGTGAGGGAGCGGTTATACTTCTTTAGAAAAGCCTGGAAGGCGAGCTTGTGGTAGGGATTGCTGTCCACAATCACCCCGTCCATATCGAAGAGTACGGCAAACGCCATTGGCGGATTGAAAGTTGAAAAGGGTGAAGAAATCCGGGGGAGGAAGCTGGCCAGTGGGCGACCTTTTCCACGCCTATTTTTCCCGCAAAGTTAACAAATACTCGGTCAGGTCGGCCAGGTTTTTCTCGGTGAGGCCCATGGCCGCCGGGTCGGGCATCAGGCTGGTATCCCGTTTTTCCCGGGACTGGATCTGGTCGGCTTTGATCACGTGCTGCACCCCGGCGGGGTCCTTGATCACTACCGTCTGCCCATCGGCGATAACGAAGCCGTAGCGGGTCTGGCCGTCCTTGGTCGTGATCAGCCAGGGCTCGTAGCCGAATACGATGCCCGCGCTGGGATTCACGATGGCATCCAGCAGGCCCACCCGGTCGAACTTATCGCGGATCCGCGTGAGTTCGGGACCCACGTCGCGGCCCTGCTGGCCCACCCGGTGGCAGGTAGCGCAGTTGGCGGCAAAAACGGCCTTGCCTCCGGAGACATCCGGCGAAAGTTGGGCAATGGCCGGGATGGAAAACACCTTGCCCAGCCCCGGCCGCCGGAAGTAGTCGCCCGCCATCACGCGCACCGCCTGATCGGGGTTTCCAAAAATGACTTCTCCCACCGCCTGGTCCACGCCCTTCGGTAGTTTTTTGGCCGCGGCCAGCCGAATCAGCATCTGACCACCCACCGCATTCCGGGCCATTTGGGTAGCCGCTTCCGTCCGTTTTTCCGCGGCGGTGTGTTCATCCAGCAGGGTTGACTGCCACTCCGTCATCCGCAGGCGGGCTTGTTCAACGGCTACGTTCGCCGAATCCTGCTGCCAATCCAGGAGATCGTACCAATCGTTGCCCCGCCGGAAGTTGAGCCACCAGGCGGCTTGTCTGGCCACGTCGGGCAGGGTGCTTTTGGCCAGCGCCCGCATGGCTTCCGCCGCCCGTTGGTCTTTGATGAAAGCCAACGCCACCAACGCCTTTTTTCGGTCCAGTTCGGTCAGGGCAGCGGAACCCGCCCGCGTTTTCAGGGCTTCCGTCGCGGAGGCCGGGTGCAGCCGCCAGGTAAGGTCCGCCCGGCGGGGTTCCCACTGCGCGGGGGATGGATTGCCCAGGCTGGCCGTCAGCGCGGGAAAAGCTTCCTCCTGCCGCCCGTCCAGCGCGGCCCCCAGGGCCTCGAGGTACCAACGGTCCCCTCCGTCGTAGCCCCTCACCAATTCCAGTAAAATAGCCTGGCATTGGTCCAGCGGCACGTCGCGCAGGGCGATGGCTACTTCGCGGCGCACGGCGGGCGAGGTATCCCGGGCGAGTCGGGCCGCGTAGGGCAGCACGTCGGATTTTGCTTGCCGCAGCGCGCGGAAAGCGGCGATGCGCAGGTCGGGATTGGGGTTGCCCAGGAGCTTTTCTACTTCGGCCACTCCTTTCGGCCCCAACTGCGCCAGCAACCAGACGGCGCGGGCCCGGTGGTAGGGATTGTCGGCGGTGAGCAGTCGGCGGACGGGTTTAATGGCTTTTTGCCCGCGTTTCCGAAGTCGCTCGAAACCCAGGTTCCGCACGTTGACGGCCGGATTGGTCAGCGCCTCGATTTGCCCCCGCACGGTGTTGAGGTCGATTTTCGGAACCGTTAGTTTGGCGTTTTTCGGCGTGATCCGGTAAATCCGTCCGTAGCCGGTCTGGTCGCGCATCTGGTGGCCGCCCACCACCGGGTCGTACCAGTCGGCCACGTAGACCGCCCCGTCGGTGCCGATGGCCACGTCGCTGGGGCGGAACCACTTGCGTTGGTCCCGGGCGTGTTGGGCATCGTTCCAAACGTAGGCCTCGTCGTCCTTTTCGACGGAGGTGATGAAGGAGGTACGGTTCAATTCGTAGCCGGCGCCCCGGGGTTGGGGTTGGTAACCGAAAACCACGTTCCGACCGGCGTCGGCGCTGAGCAGCATACCCCGGTAGTGCGCACCCAGTCCATCGCCTTCGTTGACCACCACGCCGGTGGGCGAACCCGCGCCCGTTTTGTCGCCGGCCGGCATCACGCCGGGGTCTTCCTGGTGCCAGTGGGCGGTGAAAGCATCCTGGCCGGGCCGTTGGTCAGCTTGCCAGGAACGGGTGCCGTCGGCGCTGAAGTAGCCCGCGTTGCCGCCTTCCATCAGCCAGGTAGTCCGGCAGGTGACCACCTGGTCGTCGTTGTCGTTTTGCCAAAAGTTGCCGTACGAATCCACGGCCACCTCGTAGGAGTTGCGGAAGTTGTGGCCCATCACCTTCAGGCCGCGCCCGTCGGGACCGACGCGGAGGGCCAGCCCGCCCACCCAGGTCCGCCCGTCGTCGCTGACCTGGTTGCCCTGGTTTTTGGGGTTGTGGGGCGATCCGCCGGAGTAGAGGCTACCGGAGCGCAGCGTCCAGCCCGCCCGGTCGGTCACCACGTGCGGCCCGGCGTTGCCGGTGTTGAAGTACCAGTTGCCATCCGGTCCGGCCACCACCGCGTGCAGGCTGTGGTCGTGGTCGAGCCCGCCGAAACCGGTGAGCAGGATTTCCTTCTTGTCGGGCCGGTCGTCGCCGTTTTCGTCGGTGTAGACGATCAGGTTGGGCGAACAAGACACGATCACCCGGTTCCCGATGACGGCGATGCCCAGCGGGGCGACCAAATCTTTGTCCTCCACGAACACCCGGGACGAGTCGCATTTGCCATCGCCGTCCGTATCCTCCAGGATGACTACGCGATCGCCGTGGGGGTGGTGCTTGAAGGTGGTCGAGTCGTTGTTGAAAGTCCGGTAGTTGGCCGCTTCCGTCACCCAGAGGCGGCCGCGCACGTCCACGTCCACGTTGGTGGGATTGAAAAACCGCGGCGATTCGGCCCAGAGCGTGGCTTCCAGGTCGGCGGGCAGGAACAGGGCCAGACTATCGGGCGGCGGCGGGAAAAGGGCGCGGTTGCGCCGCTCGACGCGGGTCGAACCGGCGAAGAAGAGCAGGAAAACAAGCGTCAGGGTAAGGAGAGATCTCATAAAGTTGGTAGTCAGTTGGCAATGGGCAATGGGCAGTTGGCAATGGGCAATGGGCAATAGGCAGTTGGCAATGGGCA
>JACMKY010000703.1 GCA_014379925.1 Cytophagales bacterium
ACGATCGATGCCATTCGCGCTTACTGCGGGAAAAGACCAACCGTTTATCTGCCAACGCACGACAGTCAGTCGGCCGATCGGCTCAAGCGTCAACGGCCAACTCAGCCATTGCTCGGGGGCCGTTGACACTTTGGTGCCCGCGATCTTCTTTTTCGACGAATTGACATTTCTCACCACTGTCAAATCACAGTCTGCACTCCGCGCCGACGCCCGTGCCCAACGAAACTGGGCTGCTTCGCAACGTTCCTTCGGAAGGCCCTGAGTTACCCCAGGGCCTTTTTACCGTTCTCGTACTAGGGTTACGCACCGTGCCGCCGGCGTTACCCTTTTACGTAATCGAGGTAGTGGACAATCGTTTGGCAAACCCGCTCGATTTGGTCCCGGGTGTGTTCGTGGTGACTGGGCAGGTTGAGCGCCCGGTGGTAGAGGCCGTAGGCGACGGCGTTCTCCCGCACTTCCTCGAACATGGGCAGCGAAGACAGCGGGTAGAACATGGGGCGGCTATCGATGTTTTGCTCTTTAAGATAGGCCATCAGGTCCAGGTTACGCACCGCCCGCGCGGGATCGAATACGGCCGTGGGCATCCAGTAGCTGTTGCGCGTGTAAGCCGGCTCGGGGTTGAGCCGGAGGCCCGGCACCGACGCCAGGAATTCCCGGTACCAACCGAAAATTTCCCGCTTCTTGTCCACCAGCTCGTCCACCCGTTCAATCTGGGCGCAGCCCATGGCGGCCTGCAGGTTCGACATCTTGTACTTGTAGCCGAGTTCCGCCATCCAGAACACCCGGTTCACCTTGGGGTCCCGGCCGTGGTCGCCCAGAATCCGGACCCGTTCCATGAGGGCTGCGTCGCTGGTGACCAGCATGCCGCCTTCACCGGTGGACATGGTCTTGGCCCCGTGAAAGGAGAAAACCCCGATGTCGCCGAACGTACCGGCTTTCTGGCCTTGGTAGAGGGAACCCAAACCTTCGGCGGCGTCTTCCAGCACGCGGAGACCGTGCTTCCGGGCGATCCGCATGATGGGCTCCATTTCGGCCAGGTTCCCGTAGAGGTGCACGGCGATGATGGCTTTGGTCCGGGGCGTGATGGCCGCTTCGATCCGGGCCGGGTCCAGGCACCAGCTGTCCTCCAGCACGTCCACGAACACGGGCTTGGCACCCAGGTACGTGACCGGGGCCACGGAGGCAATCCAGTTGATGTCGGGCACGATTACCTCGTCGCCCGCCCCCACGCCCATGGCGGCCAGTGCCAGGTGGATGGCGCCGGTACAGGAGGCGGTGGCCAGCGAATACGCCGAGCCCTGGTAAGCAGCGAAGGATTTTTCGAATCGTTTGATGTAGTCGTAGCAGTGATCTCCCCACCCGTTGCGGATGGCGTCGTTCACGTAGGCAATTTCCAGGTCGGTGACGGAAGGCTTGTGGATGGTAATCCGGTCGAGTTCTACGGTTTTCATAGCTGTTTACTTTGCGTGGTGAATGGGGTCCGCCGACGGTTTACAAAAGGGTCTTTTCCGCTACGGGGTTACGCCCTCAAAATCCGGGTTCAGCAGGGCGTACTGCTGGTCCTTTTCCGAAACGACCGTCGGGGTCAACGGCCACTGGATGCCCAGCGCCGGATCGCTGTACCGGATTCCCCTTTCGCTGGCCGGGTTGTAGTACGCGGAATGGTGGTAGATCAGTTGGGTATCATCCGCCAGCGTTTGAAAGCCGTGCGCGAAACCTTCGGGAATGTAGAGCATGCGCAGGTTGTCGTCGGAAAGCTCCACGGCCAGGTGCTGCCGGAACGTCGGGGAGTCCTTTCGCACGTCCACGATCACGTCGTGGACCCGCCCCCGGACGCACCGGATCAACTTGACTTCGCAACTGGGCGGTACCTGGTAATGCAGTCCCCGCAACGTTCCCCGGAAATTGGTTACGGAATGGTTGAACTGCACGAACTCCCGGCGATGACCGATGGAGGCGAACTGCTGCTTGTCGAACGTCCGGGCAAACAGCCCGCGTTGATCCTGGAAAGGCTCCAACTCGACGATAAACGCATCCCGGAGGGAAGTGGGAATGAACTTCATTCGGCCATCGCCAGGTTATGGTCCAGCACGCCGGTACGCATCAGGTCATTGATCACGTTGAGCCGGATCAGGTTGGAGGAACGGAAGTTGCGGTCATGAAATCCGATGCCGTGCAATCCTTCCACCAACTCCTGAATGGTGGTGGCCAGGTTGTGGGCGGGCTGGTGGTGGGGAGCCAGTTGCCGGTACAAACCGAAATCTACGCGGTAAGAACGCTTGTCGGGCTGGGCGTCCCGGTTGATGGAGATGACGGTGCTGGGCAGGATACCCTGGATGGCCTCCGCCAGTTCCTTCACCTGGTAGTTCCATTCGTTGCTGCCCGTGTTGACGACCAGGAAGTCGCCGCTTTCGGCCGCCCGGGCCCGCGCCCAGACGATGGCCCGGGCCATGTCCTTGACGTTGATCAGGGGGCGCCAGGGGGTGCCGTCGCTGAGGATGTTGATTTCGCCGCTGGCCACCGCGCCGGCCGTAAAGTCGTTGAGCACCAGGTCCAGCCGGAGTCGGTCGCTGATGCCGCAGGCCGTGGCAAAGCGCAGGCACGTCACCCGGAAGGAGGAATCCGCCAACCGCGCCAGGGCTTCCTCCGACAACACCTTGGACTTGGCGTAGGCGGTAAGGGGATTGAGTTCGGATTTTTCGGTACGGGCGGCATCCTGGGCGAACCCGTACACGCTGCAGCTGGAAGCAAAAACGAAGTTCCGGACCCCGTGTTCTTTGGCTTTCTCGGCAATGGCCCGGGTGGCGTGGTAGTTGATGTCCAGCGTCACTTCCTCAAACTTGTTACCGATGGGATCGTTGGAGATGGCGGACAGGTGAACGACGGTGTCGACCCCGGCCAGGATTTCTTCGGGAAAATGGCGGACATCGCCGTAGTATTGCTGATCCAGCAGGGAGTCGGCCAGGACCGGCGCGCGGCTGGTGACCAGCTTGGCGAAGTAGCCCACGTCAAAACCCAGCAGGGTAGCCCCCGGATGTACCCTTCGCAGTTCCCTCACCAGCGGGGACCCTACGTAACCCAGATTACCCGTAATTAATATTTTCATAGCGATGGAGAGAGTCAAAGATGAATGCTTGGGGAACAAATCCGTCAAAAAAAAGGGTAGCAGATCCACCCTGCTACCCTTTGAATCCGATCGGAGACTGATCAGCTAACCGTTTCCAGTTGCTTGGCTACTTGCGTGGCAATCCAAGGGTAGGTTTTTTCCAGTCCCTGGCGAAGGTTGTACTTGGGTTCCCAGCCGAGTTTCTCACGGATGAGGGTATTGTCCGAATTCCGGCCCCGCACCCCCGTGGGACCGGGAATGTTCTTGATGATGACGTGCTTACCGGCAATGTCCATCACCAGCCGGGCCAGGTCGTTGATCGAGATCATCTCTTCGGAGCCAATGTTGACCGGGCCCGAGAAATCGGACTCCATCAGCAGACGAACGGCATCGCAGCAATCTTCCACGTGCAAAAAGGAACGGGTTTGTTTGCCGTCGCCCCAGAGTTCAATCGTACCCCCTTCTTCGGTGGCGGCTACCTTGCGGCAAAGCGCGGCGGGCGCTTTTTCCTTGCCACCCGTCCAGGTTCCCTCCGGTCCGAAGATGTTGTGGAAGCGGGCCACCCGCACCTGGATGCCGTGGTTGCGGTTGTAAGCCAGGTACAAGCGCTCGCTGAACAATTTCTCCCACCCGTATTCGCTGTCGGGAGCCGCGGGGTACGCGGATTCCTCCGAACACTTGGGGTTATCGGGGTCCATCTGGTTGTGTTCCGGGTACATGCAGGCGGAAGAAGAGTAGAATATTTTCTTCACGCCCGCTAAACGGCTGGCTTCGGCGAGATTAAGGTTAATCGTCGCCGAGTTGTACATCACGGCCGCGTCGTTGTTGCCAGTAAAGATGTACCCGGCTCCGCCCATGTCGGCGGCAAGCTGGTAAATCTCCTCGATTCCTTTCACCACTTCCCGGCAAACGACGGGATCGGTCAGGTCGCCAACTACAAACTCATCGGCGGGGGAGGGGCTGAATTCATTGTGTTTGAGGTCACAAACCCTCACCCAGAATCCTTCGCTTTTCAGTTTTTTGACCAAGTGACCGCCAATGAAACCGCCGCCACCGCAAACGAGAACTTTCTTGCTCATAACCAAGTAGTTGTTAAAGTTTAGAACGCGTTAAATTTAAGAAATTGTAATAAATAAACAAGGGAACTACCTGTACGTACCGCTTCCAGAGCCGTTGCGGTTCCACGCAGAGGCGAAAGGCCCATTCCAATCCGGCCTTTTGGAGAAAGCCCGGGGCCTGACGCACGTTGCCGATGTGAAAATCGAAGGCGGCGCCCACGGTAACGATGAAATGGACGTTGGTGTACTGAGCGAGCCGATGGGCAAACTTCTCCTGTTTGGGGGTGCTGATTCCTACCCAGACCACATTCACATCCAGCGCATTAATCTGGTCGGCCAGCGCCCGGAACTCCCCGTCGCTCAGCTCCCGGAAGGGCGGGCAAAAGGTACCCACCACGCGGGAATTGTTGAACTTTTGGCCGCAGATGCGTTGCAGTTCCTCGGCAACCCCCGGTTTTCCCCCGCAGAAATAATGCCGAACCGGCGTATTGGCGGTGGATTCCATCACTTCCGCGAAAAAGTCGGGGCCGTAGCACCGCTGCATTTGCTTTTCCCCCTTGAACCTTCCCACCCAAACGGTTGGCATTCCGTCGGGCAGGTTCATGTAGAAAGCAGTAAGCACGCGCTTGAGGGTCGGATCCGAGTGGGCAGTAACCAGGCCGTGCGCGCCGGTGGCGCTGATGCAATGGTTGTGCCGCTCGGAATGGCGGATTTCATCGATCACGATGCTGGCGGCCTTCCGGATGTCGCCGGCAAACATAGGAACGTCAAGCACCGATACCGATTTGAAATTTTCCATAATGGGTAATGTGTGTATGAATCGGAAACGGTTCGATAAGGTAACCGGATCGGAAAATCCGCTTGCCTGCCGGGCCCGCGCCACCGCCCTAGTACGCATTCTTTTCACCTTTAACCATGTTCCATACCGTCAGGAAGATAATTTTCAAGTCCATCATGAAGCTCCAGTTCTCCATGTACATCACGTCGTACTGCACCCGTTTCTCCATCAGGTGCAGTTGCTTGGTTTCCCCCCGGTAGCCATTTACCTGGGCGTATCCGGTAATGCCCGGGCTGACGAAGTGCCGGAGCTTGTACTGCTGGATCACCTTGGAGTATTCTTCCAACTGGACGACCATGTTCGGACGGGGACCTACCACGGACATATCCCCCAGCAGGACGTTGAAGAACTGGGGCAGTTCGTCGAGGTTGGATTTGCGCAGGAACCGACCGATCGGGGTTATCCTGGGGTCGTGCTTGGTGGCCTGCAATTCGGTCTGGTTGTTAGGCCGCATCGTCCGGAACTTGTAGCACTTGAAAAGCTGGTTCTTTTTACCCGGCCGCATCTGGGTGAAGAATACGGGTCCCCGGGAAGAAAGTTTGATGATGAGGGCAATCACGGGTACCACAAACGGGAAGATGGTCAGGATAACGAACAGGGAAAAGAAGATGTCGAACGTTCGTTTGATGAGTTTGTTGACCACAATCTCCAGGGGCTCCTTCCGGACAGTAATGACCGGAATGGTATCGAGGAAATACACGTTGGCGTTTTCCGGAACGTTCCGGCCCAGGGCGGGCACGATGCGGAAGTAGATGAAGTTGTCGTCGGCAAACCGGGCGAGTTCGTCGATCAGCGCCTGGTTTTCCATGGGCAAGGTGAAGTAAATCTCGTCAACCCCTTCCCGCAGGCAATAGTCCGGCAAATCGGCCAGCCCTCCCTTTACCAAGTCCGGGTGCGTTGGCTGATGAGCGTCGTCGAAAAAGCCCAGGAACTGATGGCTGATGGCATTGTTAAGGCGGAAGGAATCGTAAAGGGCGTTACCCGATTGTCCGGCACCCACAATGACAATCTTCCGGGACTTACCGTAATCCAGGCTGTTGTAGTGTTTGTTGGCCACCATCAACAGCAGTCGACCGAAGCTGATCGTGATCAGCGCGAACGCATATAGGCTACCCAGGTAGAGCAGCGGTACCTGGGCTTGACCGAGAATGGCCAGGCAGAGGAAAACGAGGGTCACGTGGAAACCGAAAGCGACCAGGATGTCCAGCAAGGTCCGGCGGTAGTTCCTGAACCGGCTGATGCGGTAGATGTTTTCGGAAAACCCCGAAACGATCCACCATACCAGGCAGAACACGATGAAAAGGTACCCGTGGCTTTCTAAAAAGCCGGCGCTTCCGAAGTGCAGCCGGTGGGACAACCAGAAAGAGAAATAAATCACCCAGAAATCAATTCCCAGGACCAGGAACCGGGAGAGTTTGAATTGCTGCAAGTATTTTTCCATAATAAACAGTACTACCGGATTAGAAGGTGATTAAGTCCGACGTTTTCAAAGTTGAAAGTCACGTAAAAAGGTACGCTTTGCCAAAAACCAAACTTTTATTCCAGTACCGCCCAAGAAGTAACCAACCGAGCAAAACCAAAACCAGGAGAGTTGGGCGGATTACCCGGAAAAAGACGCGTTAAAGGACTGACGTTTTGCTTGTTTGCTGCGCAGCGCATTACAGCGTTGAAGTGAAGATAAACGGAAGTAAGTATGAAACGCACCGTTTTAATTGATTATCAGCCAGATACATCACAAATGTATCAGTTTGATCGGATGGATGTACCATTCAGCCAAAATCCGATAGCCCCAAAAGTAATAGTTTTAGTTTACAAATGTATTACGCCAATGATAAATTTTGGTAATCTTACCTCTCATTTTTGAAAGAAAAGCCTACGGACGTTAATAGATTTGAAATTTTGTGGCCTAAAAGCCGCAAGTAGCGCGGTTACAAGAAAGCGCGTGCCCGGGTTCCCGGCCGGT
Organism: Cytophagales bacterium; assembly: GCA_014379925.1. Lineage (GTDB taxonomy): Bacteria > Bacteroidota > Bacteroidia > Cytophagales > ES-bin-26 > ES-bin-26. Next base: position 6,966 of record JACMKY010000703.1, read on the forward strand.
TGGACGACGGCCCGCTTACCCACGGAAAAGCCCAGGGCGGGCCGGTTCACAATAACCGGCCCGCCCTGGGCTTTTCCGTGGGTTAGGCGGTGACTACTCGTCCGTCTTTCCCTTCAGCGCCCGGGGTATCTCCACGGTTACCACGGGGGTACTGGGACTGCTCAACACCGAATAATCCGCGGGTTTGATGTTGCTGACCTTGATGGATTTTCCCAGGTCCAAGGCGGAAATATCCACGTCGATGTAATCGGGGACGTTAGAGACCAAGGCTTTTACCTTGATTTTCCTCAGTTTGGAAACCAGTTTCCCTCCTTTTTGTACCCCGGGGGCAACGCCCGTAAATCGGATTGGCACTTCCATCTTCACCGGCTTGTTGTCTTTCACTTCCAGGAAATCCACGTGGGAAATGGTTTCGTTCACGGGGTGGAACTGGGCATCCTGCAGGATGCAACGGTAGTGGTCACCCTCCACGTTGAGGAGCACCTCGTACACGTTGGGCGTGTAGAGCAGTTCCCGGAAAAGGATGGCGGGCGTGTAAAAATGCACTTGCGCTTCCCCTCCGTAGAGTACGCAGGGGACCTGTCCTTCCAGGCGCAGGTCTTTGGAGCCTTTCTTGCCGAGATTTGCTCTTTTATACCCTATAATCTCCAGACTTTTCATAAGTAGACGATTGAAACGTAAAACGGTTAGTAAGCTATGAACAATGAACTGATAGATTCGTGGTCGCGGATGCGGCGGATGGCTTTGGAAAAAAGTTCGGCCACGGAAAGCACCTTGATCTTGGAACTCGTCCCCCGGAGCGGAATGGTGTCGGATACCACCAACTCCTCCAACACCGAGTTTTCCACGTTGGCGTAGGCATTTCCCGACATGATGGGGTGCGTGCAAATGGCCCGTACGGACTTGGCTCCCTTTTGCATGATAATGTCGGCGGCCTTGCAGATCGTACCGCCCGTATCGATGAGGTCATCGACCAGCACCACGTTGGCTCCCTCCACATCCCCGATAACTTGCATCGAGGCGATTTCGTTGGCCCGTTTGCGGTGCTTGTCGCACACCACGATTTCGGCCTCGAAAAACTTGGCGAAACCCCGCGCCCGGCTTACCCCTCCCACGTCGGGGGAGGCAAAAACCATGTCGGCCAGGTTGAGTGATTTCAGGTAGGGAACAAAAAAGGCGGAACCGTCCAGGTGGTCCACCGGAAAATCGAAGAAGCCCTGGATCTGCCCGGCGTGCAGGTCGCAGGTGATCAGCCGGACGGCCCCGGCGGCCGATAGCAGGTTGGCCACCAGTTTGGCCGCAATGGCCACGCGCGGCTTGTCCTTCCGATCCTGGCGGGCGTACCCGAAGTACGGAATCACCACGCTGATGTAGTGAGCGGAGGCCCGTCGGGCGGCATCCACCAGCAGCAGCAGTTCCATCAGGTTGTCGGCGGGCGGGAAGGTAGACTGCACCAGAAACACGTCGCATCCCCGGATGGATTCGTCAAAACTCGGTGACATCTCCCCGTCGCTGAACCGTTGCAGGGTAATGGAACCCAACTGCCGGCCGTAGAAATGGCAAATCTTTTCCGCCAGGTAATGCGTCTGGCTGCCGGAAAAGATTTTTACCTTCGAAGTCGACATACGGTCTGGGGGAAAAGTTTTGCAAAAATAGGTAAATCGGGTAGAAAACACGCGGGACCGGAAAGATAAAGTTGCGGGTGGGAAGGGTTTTCCGTCGGCCCGGGTACGGCCGATGGATTCGTCCGAGGAATTCCATCTTGACAAAGTGGAGAAACCACGATAACTTGGAAAGCGATTTTCACCACGGATTGCTACGCCGATCTTCTCCGGAAACCCCGCTCACGCTGATGAAAGTACGGGTAGTGGACGACGAGCCCGATATTCAGCCGTTGTTTGAGCAACGCTTCCGCCGGGAAATCCGCGGTGGTGAACTGAATTTTGCCTTCGCACACTCCGGCGAAGACGCCCTGGTCTACCTGCAACGGCACGCCTCGGAAGTGGTGCTCATCCTCTCCGACATCAACATGCCGGGCGTGAGCGGCCTGGAACTGCTGCGCCGCATCAAAGCCGGCTACCCCGGAAAACCCATGGTGATGATGATCACCGTAGGCGGTGATCCGCAGAACCACCAGAAGGCCCTGGCCTACGGCGCCAATGACTTCCTGACCAAACCCATTATGAAATTCCAATAACGCAGTAGTATAGTATTAAAAAGCTGAAAGACCGCATTTTACTTGCTGAATACTGACTACCGGAATGCACTACCGGAAACAATCAGGTTCCGGATTTACTCGGGAAACGCGCGGCCATCAACTTGCGGTAAGCGAACACCACCAGCCCCGCGTAGGCAATGCCCACCAGCGCGCCACCCATCAGGTCCAGCGGGTAATGCACCCCCACGTAGATCCGGCTGTAGGAAACCAAAAACGCCCAGGCAAAAAGGAAACCGATGTACCTGGCTTCCCGCCGGAACAACAGCCACAAGGTCGTGGCCAGCCCGAAGGTGTTGGCCGAGTGGGAAGACACGAAACCGAACCGACCGCCGCAGCCGCTCACCACGTGCACCGCCCCGGCCAGGGCCGGTTCGTGGCAGGGACGCAACCGGCCGAAAAAGGGCTTCATCCAGGCCGAGGCCGTCTGGTCGGCAAGCGTGATGACCAGTACGATGGCCAGCACCAGCCAGGCTGCCTGCCAGCGGTACCGGCGAAACAGCAGGAAAATGATCAGCGCGTAGAAAGGCACCCACGTCAGTCGATACGTGATCCCGTACATCACCCCGTCCCAAAAAGCGCTGTGCTGGCCGTTGAGCCAGAGAAACGCGGCCGTATCCAGTTGCTTGATTTCATCCATTAGTACCCCAGTTTTCCTCGCAGGCGTTGCAGGGTCTGGCGGGCGATGACGCGGGCGCGCGCTTCGCCTGCGCGCAAGCGTTCCTCCAGGGCCGTCGGATCGGCCATGTATTCCTGGAAAGTGATTCGCTCCTCGGCAAAGTTCTTCAGGATCAGCTCGTAAAGCGCTTGCTTGGCGTTGCCGTAGCCGTAATTGCCCCCTTCGTAATTGCGACGCATTGCCGATTTTTCCTCGTCCGACGCCACCAGCGCGTAGAGTTGATAGACGGTATCGGCATCGGGATTTTTCGGAGCCTCCACCGGCGTGCTGTCGGTAACAATGGACATCACCACTTTCCTCAACTCCTTGTCGGGCAAGAAGATATCGATAAAGTTGTGGTAAGACTTGCTCATTTTCTGGCCGTCGGTACCGGGAACGGTCATTACCTGCGCGTCGACGGTGGCTTCGGGCACCACGAACACGTCGCCGTAGGTACGGTTGAAGGCGCTGGCAATGTCGCGCGTGATTTCCAGGTGCTGCAACTGATCCTTGCCCACCGGGACGAACTCGGCGTCGTAGAGCAGGATGTCGGCCGCCATCAGCACCGGATACGTAAACAAGCCCGCGTTTACGTCGGCCAGGCGGTCGGACTTGTCCTTGAACGAGTGGGCATTGGCCAGCATCGGATAGGGCGTCAGGCAGCTCAGGTACCAGGCGAGTTCGCACACTTCGGGAATCTGGGACTGGCGGTACAACACGTTTTTTTCCGTGTCGAACCCGAAGGCCAGCCAGGCGGCGGCAACGGCCCGTACATTAAATTGCCGCTCTTCGGCGTTCTTGATGGTAATGAGCGAATGCAGATCGGCAATGAAAAAGAACGATTCGTTGCCCGGCCGGGCCGACAGCGCAATGGCGGGCCGGATGGCCCCCAGGATGTTGCCCAGGTGGGGTTTTCCCGAGCTTTGGATGCCCGTCAGGATTCTCGACATGTTACGTAAACAGGATGAGTGGATAATCGGTCTTCGGTTGCCGGAAAGGCCCGGCTACTGCCGTTTGGTTACGGCCCGCAAAGTAAGCCGAATTAGTCGATCTAATCCAATTGCTCCGTTGCTCGCTCCACCAGAACTACCACGGGGGAAAACGAGTTATCCGGTTGATTCCGTATCCGGTAAGGTTACGGGAAAGATACCACGGTTTTTACGCGTGAAATGCAACACCTTTACCCTAAAATCCTTGCGATGAAATCACGTACGAAACAGATAGTCTTCTCCTCCCCGTTGGTGGTGCTCCTGATGGTGCTTTCGTTGGTCGGCTGCCGCAAGTTGAAGGAACTCGCCACCATCAAAGTCAGCTCGTCCAGTACGTTCGACATTCCCGGTGCCGTTGCCCTCAGCGCCCCCTATTCCTTCGTAACGCCCGACGTCGACAATCCCAACACCGGCAAGGCCTGGCTGGTGAGCAGCGCCGAACTTGAAAAAGTGACGCTTACCATTCAGAGCCCCGCGGGCCAGGCCTTCCGGTTTATGCAATCCGTACGGTTTTTTCTTCAAGCCGATGGCTTGCCCGAAGTGGAAGTGGCCAACCGGACCAACATCGACAACGGCATTGGCAACACCCTTGAGTTGGACGTAACCGGAGCCGAGTTGAAGGAGTACCTCAAAAAAGACAAGTTCCGGCTACGGACGGAGGTGCTGCCGGACGAAACGGTGCTCGAGCCCGTCAAGATAAAGTCGGACCTGGGCTTCCGGGTAACCGTAGTGATCTGAAGTCGGTCGGAGTATCGAATGTTCAATGCCGAAGTAAAGAGGAAAAAATATCGAATGTCCAACCGCCGCGGCGGTTGGACATTCGATATTTTTTCCTCTTTACTTCGGCATTGAACATTCGATACTCCGACCGACTTCA
>JACMKY010000089.1 GCA_014379925.1 Cytophagales bacterium
AATTAAAATATAGCAAAGAAATTAAGCGAATTATGGGCGAAGAACTCACAAATCCTAGTGAGGCTTTCGTAAAGCATTTTACCAAACAAATCTACTCTGGTGTTATCACCGCTAAAATACTGGACCAATTTACCGGTGTTGTAAAGCGATCCTTGAATCAATATGTGAGTGATTTAAATAGTGACCGTCTTAAATCTGCCCTAGCTAAGGACACTGATATGTTGAATTTGCAAGTGAAAGCGGAGGAAGTAAGTGCAGCCGAACCTTCCAAGGAAGCGGATCAAAACCGGGTGGTAACTACTGAGCTAGAGAAAGAAGGTTTTTACATCATCAAATCAATCCTACGCAGCAAGTTTGATTCAACTCGCCTGACGCATCGCGATACGCAAAGCTACTTCGGTGTTCTGATCGATGACAATAACCGAAAGCCAGTGTGCCGATTACATTTAGACGGAGGAAAAAAATATATAACTTTGTTTGACGAGAGCAAAAAAGAATTTAAAACCGAAATCAAAATATTGGACGATATTTATTCTCACTCAGATAATTTGATTGCCACTGCACTTAGTTATGAAGGGAAGAAATAGATTGGATTATCATTAGAAACTTTTCTTGCGCAATTTTAGCAAAGCATAACCTGTGCCACCCTGGACACAAGTTTTCGACTTGCCTGTTCAGTCCGGTAGTCGCTAGTTCGTATTTAGCAAGGAGGCAATTGCCAGTTAGAAACTGGCTCGACGAAAAGACCCAATTTACCGCTTCACTCCAGCTTGCACTAGCTGGCGCTGGCTCAACCAGTTCGAGACACAACCTCACCACGAGCCCCGCTGGCCCGATTCCCCTTTTTTTCCCTAACGGAACCCTTTCCGTCGCTTTGGGTTTTTGATCAAAGCTTCACCCATTTGGTCTTTCACCCATCCATCTCATTCACCTAAAACCAATTCCATGAAAGCAATTGTTGCCGAACGCGCTGGAAACCCTGACGTACTGGTTTCCAAGGAAATGCCCACGCCAATCCCGCAAGCGGGCGAGGTGTTGATTCGTATTCACGCCACTGGCGTCAACCCCGTCGACTTCAAGATCCGCCGGATGGGGTTTGGCCTGTCCTTCCCCCTGATACTCGGCATGGACGTGGCCGGCACCGTGGCGAAAACCGGCTCCGGAGCAGAGGAGTTTGCCGAAGGAGAGGAGGTAATTGCCAAGCTCGACTTCGCCAAACAGGGTGGGTACGCCGAATACGCGACCGTTTCTGTTGAACGGGTGATCAAGAAACCGGCGGCCGTGAGCTTTGAGGAAGGGGCCGGCATCCCCGTAGCCGCCCTCACCGCCTGGCAGGCGCTGTTTGAACCAGGCCACTTGCAAGCCGGCCAGCGCGTGCTGATCCACGCCGCCGCCGGAGGGGTGGGTACGTTTGCCGTACAGTTTGCTAAGCGGGCGGGCGCGTACGTAATCGGCACGGCCTCGGCAGAAAACCACGATTTCCTGCGGGAACTGGGCGCCGACGAGGTAATTGATTACCGGAAGCAAAAGTTCTACGAAGTAGCGAGCGAAATTGACTTGGTCTTCGACGCCGCGGGCAACGAGGAATCACTGGGGCGTTCGGCGGATGTGCTCAAAAAGGGCGGGACGGTGGTTTCCATTGTCGGCAAACCCGTCTCCCCGCGCATCGATTCGGGAGAAGTGAAAGGCATCAGCTTTCAGACGGTCGATAAACGCGATCAGCTGCGGGAGATCACCGACCTGGTCGCCAGCAAGGAGGTGAGGGTGATCATTGATCGGGTTTTCCCCTTGGCGGAGGCAGCCGGCGCCCACGCGGTCCAGGAAGGCGGTCACGTACGGGGAAAACTGGTGTTGGTAGTCTGACTGCTAAAATCCGACCACCCAGTTGCTTTCCGAGGTGGTTTGAGTGGAAACACCCGGTGTTCTTTCAAGCGGACGCCACTGTTTCCACTCGCTGCTTTTCCAGGTGGTCCTTTACGTACAACTCGTTCACCAGCACGATCAGCACGGCAATGAGCGGCGAGGCCAGCAGCACCCCGCTGATGCCCACCAGAATTCCCAGCAGCACCTGACCAAACAGCAGCAGGGCGGGCGGCGTGGATACCAGTTTCTTGTCGAGCAGGGGCGTGAGGATGTACCCTTCCAGCGTTTGGATGGCCGAGTAGAGCAGGAACAGGTACAGGGCTTTTTCCGGGCTTTGCAGGTAAGCAATCGGCAGGGCCGGGATCAGCGCCAGGTAGGGGCCAATGTTGGGAATGAAGTTGAAGAACGCCGCGATGATGGCCAGCACGCCGGCCAGCGGAATACCCAGCACCGAAAGCCCGATCACCGTAGCTACCCCGACCACCACCATGGAAATGAACCGGCTCAGCAGCCAGGCGCTCAGCGTGTGGTAGCACTGGTCCATCACCCCCAGGAGGCGCGGCCGGAAGTCCGGATTGAACAGTTTGGCAAAGCCGTTTTGATAGCTGCCCGGATCGGAAGCCAGGTAGATGCCCGTGATGAGTAAGATCACGAGGTTGGCAATGATGCCCAACGTGGAGGAAAACACCCCGGTCAACCGGGATACCACCTCCTTTTGCCCGGAAGCCACCTCCCCCGGATTCTTAGGTATTCCCCGTAAAATCTGCTTGCCCCAACTCGACTGGTTAAGGCGGGTTTCCACGTTTTTCAACGCCTCCGGCAACGATTGGGACAGTTCATCGGCTTGCCGGCCCACGGAAGGAGCCAGGAGCCAAACCGTGCCCCCGATCAGTAGCACGAGCAATAGCAAAACCACCACCAGGGAAATGCCGTAGCTTATTCTCGTCCGGTCACTGATCAGGTGGGAAAGCGCGCTCAGCAAGACGCCAATCAGGATGCCACCAAACAGCAGCAAGAAAAAGTCAGCGGCGTAGCCGACCAGCAGGAACAGAGCGGTGATCAGCAGGGCAATCAGCGAGGCAACGCCCGCCTTGCGCGGAAAAGTAAGTTTGTTTTTCATGCGTAAGAATGGTATGGATTTATGTTCTTCCCCTCTTCTTGCCTCAATTTCACCAAGTAGTTGTTCCAGTCAGCCTCTCCCAAAAAATTTACCTCGCCGGGGCCGGTGGGCAAGAACCCGTTTGAAAACGAAGTGAGAAGAATTAAACTGCTACCACGGTGCGGTTGCCTGCGTTAGGAAGCCAGTATTGGCCGCAAATTCCCGAGAGAAGGTTACTTTGTTTTCTGCCCGCACCGGCCATTTTTGCCTGGTCGGCGCTGAACAGGTTGCAGCCTTGCACGGAGAGACAGCGGTACTTCTAAAGGAGATTCAGCCCCTGTTCGGGCAGCGCGCGCAAGACGGCCAGGAAAAACGTTGAGCCACCTACTCGTGCCCGTTCGTTAGGTTCTTCACGGCCGTTACTACTTCGGGTACGGAAAGCACCAGCGATGCCAAGGAAGCAACGTTGGCTACCTGGCAGTAAAAGCACAGTTTCTTGTTGGTTTCCCACTCTTCCATTCCCAACTTCGCGTTCGTGACCGAATCGAGCAGGATTTTCGTGCCCATGGCAATGGGCAGGATTGGATTGTCCTTCGCCCGGTCTTTGCCGCCGGCACCGGCTAGCCAGGCCGTGACGCTGTAGTTGGCAAGCATCATCAAGGCGTCGGGCGTATCGAGGCGCTTGTAGGCGTAGTCGGAAGCATCCACCTTGCTGGAATCGAACACGTCGATGGGCGGATCGGGCAGCTTTTTGATGATGCCGGTTTGGAAGAGCGATACCAGCTGGCCCGCCACCGTGCCCACCATGGATAGGCCAATGATCCAGCGGCGGCGGTTCAGGTCGGGGCTGTCGCCGAGACGTAATTCTTCACTCAGTTGACTGGGATTCATGGAAAGTTGGTTTTAGAATTCGGAACTTTGGCGTAAACGGTTTTTTTGCCCATTACGCAAGCAATGCGTTTTTGTTTGTGCCGGGCAGTGAAAACGGAGGGATTAAAAGGCAGCGGATCTCTTCCCGAACAAATTGCTGAATCTTGGAGATTTACACCAAAATGAGGTTCTACTTGCGCAATAGAGCAACACGAAAGGGCTGAACAACAATATCTTATTTGTTGAATACGGACTACCCCGTTGCGTTGCAACGAAGCTACTCAACATGGGTATCAGCAAATTTCAAATCCTCAACCACGGTAATCCGATTCGTATGGGCTTCTCCTCACTGTACTTCCCGTTCCTGTTTGCGTTGGCCGGGTTTGCGTTTTCTCAGTCGGCTCCGGTACCGGTGGGGCCGACGCTTTCCAAGGTCGTGCCGCTGCCCGCCTCGCTCACGTTCGCCGGCGAAGCGGTGCCACTGCAGGATCAGGAGATCCGGGAGCGGTTAGAGAAGGAACTCTTGCAGGTGAGCTACCAGCATTCGGCCACGCTGCTCACCCTGAAGCGGGCATCGCGCTGGCAGAGCCAGGTGCAGAGCGCGCTGAAGGAGAGGGGAGTGCCCGGGGATTTTTTCTACCTGGCCGCCATTGAAAGCGGGTTCGATCCCTACGCCAATTCGGGCAAGGCCGAAGGATTCTGGCAATTCCGTCCGCTCACCGCCGTGCAGGAAGGGCTGGAAGTGGACACGATGCAAGACACCCGGCTGCGGCAGGTGGACCAGCGCCGCGACGTGCGCCGGTCCACGGTGGCCTTCTGCCAGCTGATCCGGAAAAACCGTGACCGGCTGGGCAACTGGACTACGGCGGCGGCCGCCTACAACGCCGGGCTGTCGGCCACGCGGGAGGTAGTCAACGGGCAGCAAACCGGCTCGTACTACGATTTGTACCTAAGCCCGGAGCCTTACCGCTACGTGTTCCGCCTGCTGGCCATGAAGCTGGTGATGGAAAATCCGCGGCAGTACGGCTTCGAGCTCACCGAAGCCGACCGCTACCAACCACTCAAAAGTAAGTCGGTGGAAGTGCGCAGCACGATCGAGAACCTGGTGGAGTTTGCGCGGGAACACGGCATCAGCTACCGCACGCTGAAGTACTACAACCCCTGGATTGTGTACCGCCCCAACAACTACCGCTTCGAAGTCAAACCGGGCCGGGTGTACCGCATCGAGGTCCCCGCCGACTGAGGAGGCGAAACGCCGAACGATGGGCCTTTCAGATAGCCGGGTCCGGCGGGGTGTTCGGGTTGTTGTCCCGTTCGGTAAACGGGTAGGGGTAATAATTCCGACTGCGCTCTTCGCCGCCCGCGTTGGGCCCCGGGCGCCCGAACCGGCGGCTGTCTTCCAACCGCAAACCCGACATGAACAATTCGATGGAACGCTGGCGGTATATTTCCGCCAAAACGGTGGCTTGCGCAACCTCCCCGGAATAAGCGGGCAAGTCGGCTCCAACGCCCCAGGCATCGCCCGCCGGCTTCTTGGTCAGCACGTTGTTCAATTCCGTCACTGCCTCCGTAAGCTGGTTTTTCCGGGCGTAGGCTTCGGCTTTTATCAGGCTGATCTCGCCGGGCAAGTAGACCGGAATCGCGGCGTCGGCGGTGGCGAAGAAGCCCTTGAACAAGACGTTGGCCGCCCGCTTGTCTACCAGGTAAAAATCCAGCCGCTTGTCATTGGCATCCGGGGCCAGGGCAGCGGGCAATCCCAACAGCGCGTTGCGGGGTTGCAACACGTTGTTGGACGTATTGAAAATGGGGTTCGGATTCGTGGCATCGTACCGGAAAAAAGACCTTACGGTTAAACTCACCTGGTTGGCAGCGGCCAGGGCCGCGTCGGAATTCCCCAGTATGGTCTGGTAACGCGCCAGCAACGCGTACAACGTGTTCCGGGCATCCACCGTATTGAGCGCCTTTCTGGTAAAATCGACTGAAATAGCCGTGCTGCTCAAGTCAGCCTCCAACTCCTGCAACAACCTTACCGCCTCCTGCAGGGCCTGCGTCCGATCCACGAAGGGCTGGTCTTCGCCGATGGTGATGGCTGCCTGCTCAAAATAAGACGCCAACGTTCCCAGAGCCAATGATTTGAAGATGGTGGCGTAGCTTTTCAATCCCACCCGCACCCCCGCGTCGGGAGCCAGGTCCAGGTTGGTTAAGACCAGGTTTGCTTCCTTAATGGTTAGCAGCGATTGGATCCAGAGTTGGTTGACCACGCTGTTGTTGCCGGCCACATTCTGCTTGCCGATGTTCAGGTTGGCTTCGTCGGTGTTGCCGGCGTTGACGAGCCGAAGTTCAAAAGTCGAGAAACCCGCCCCCGCCACGGTGGAATAGATGGGACTCTGCCGGCCCACCGAATAGCGGTATTGC
>JACMKY010000704.1 GCA_014379925.1 Cytophagales bacterium
CTGGTTTTTAGCGTAGCGTGGATGATCTTGTGAATAGCTCTAAAACTGCTAACACCTATGTATTCTGCGGCTGGCCTGCTTAGGCTAGCTGTTATCACCTTTCCTCTCAATGGGCATTGAAATATGCTGATGCGTAACGATCCATTGGCTATTCATTTTACGTAAGCAGAAAGTTGCCCGCACCCAGTCCTCATTTTTTTCTCCGTTTGGCAGTGTGTTTCCGCACTCAATAAGACAATGACCAAAAGCGACATCATCGCCTGCTGTGATGTCCAAATCGTGAATCTCGAATCGCGTTCCATTCCCCAACGATGGTTGCCACTCATCCCAACTTTTCCTGTACGCATCAGCTCCCTTGTATTGTAGCGGAGACAAAACATCAAATATCAATATGTCGGTTGCGTGATTAGACAAAACCTCGTCATCATCCCCGTCGCGGGTTGACGTTGCCCATTTCTCTACTAACTCACGGATTTGCGTTGCGTCACTGATTTCAGTTTTCATATCATTTTCCAGTTATGTTCATGTTAAGTAATCAGCTTTGGTTGATCCTCGTCATGGTGGCGTCGTAGCCCATCTTCACGCCGTCTTGGGTCCAGTCCCAGCGGCCGGTGAGCCTGTTATCGCCGTCGCTGAACTTAGCAATAAACTGCCCCTTGGGGTCTGGGGCAGAAAAGTGAACTGGTGGTGATTGCGGTTGGCCGCTTCCAGAAACGGCTGTTCGTAGGGATGGCAACTAAAAAAAGCGATCTTCATCGGATACCAGTTTTTGTTGAAAAGATGTCAACCCGGAACCCGCAATGCCCAAGGCGGTGACCAGTACCAGTCCGTGCTTCCCTGCATCAGACAACGGCCAGCAGGGGAAGGTCCGTAAGCCGGGCCACGCGCTGGGTTTCGCCTTCCGAAAATAACCTGCCGAGCCAGTTGTGCATCTGCGGTAGCATAATAAAGATCAGATTATCAACACTTTGGAACACACAGAATCGTTAGTCCCCGATCTGTGAATCTATCACCCGAAAGGGAGTAATTGGCGGTTCCAACCTTCCCAACCCCTCCGCAGGAACGTTGCCAAAGCAACCCAATTCAACTTCACCAAGCCGTTCCACCCTTCAAAAAGCAGTAAACGCGCTTTCGGGCATTTTGTCCATCACCTTGATGTCGGTCAGCTTGCGTTGACCCCGGTCGCCGGAAAGCTTGATCTTGCCGTAGGTCTGGTAGTCCTGCCAGGGCATCACGAAATCGGGCGTGGGATTGTCGGCTTTTTTGTAGTAGGCAAACTGCGACACCAGGCGCGTTCCCTTGTCCACGTAGACGCGGTAGCCGTTTTCGGGGGTTACTCCCACGTTCTGAAAGGTGAGTTGCAGCACATCGGCCCGCCCGCCCGTTTGGGTAGTGTCTTCGCCCAGGTACTTGAGGGTAACCCCCGAATCCTTGAGTTTGAACGGCATAACCAGCCAGTAGGAATCGTTGATCCAGGCATTGCGGCCTTCCGTCAGGTACTTCTTCAGCGAATCGGGTTGGGTTACTTCCACCCCGTCCTTAAACACCTTCCCTTTCAAATCGTTGACGTTGACCATGATCTTGGTGTTGTTCTTCACGTAGTCCACCCGGACGTTGCCCGTGTATTTGTCCCAGGTGAGGTTGCGAACGCCGAAGAAGTTCCAGGCCAGGTAGCGGGTGGCATCCCAATTCTGGCGTCCGCCCTGGGCAGCCATCACTTCGTCGGCGATCTGCACCGCTTTCGGATCGGAACCGGCCAGGTTGAAATCCGGCATGGGTGGATTGTCGGAGGCTGTCCGCTGGGCTTCGGCGGCGAAGCCCAGCAACAACAGGCTGGCAAGTGCCAGGGTTGGCAGGAAAGTTTTCATGCGAGGGAAGGGTTAGGTTTCGGGGAACCATCCGCCGAAAGCAGCGGACCGGCACCGTGAATCGCAAGGTACTATTTTTCGAGCAGGATTGGAACGAATTCGGGAAGATGACCGGCGGGTGGTCCGCGGTGCCGCCCGACCGTTTTCCTGGTGTGCGGAAACCGGTTTAACCGGGGAAACGTCCGCTCAGAGCGCTCCCAACGGTCCCGGTCTACCCGCCAGTTACTTCAAAATAATCAATTATTTTTTTACTGTCAAGGTATACTTGAATGGCTCTTAAGAAAAAAATCACTTAAAAAAAGAAGATGTAAGAAAAAAATAGAAAAAATAGATTTCAATCTTTAGAACACATTACATATTTGTATTGGTTTATCGCAAAGTCATTTATTATTTAATTTTTTATTAAAATTTCCATAAAAAATAGAAAAACTGATTCTAAAAAAGGACAAAAACTGACAATGTCCATTCGTGTACTTTGACAAAACGTATTGGCCCGGTACGTGCTTTTTTACTTCATATCTTTGGCCCTGATCGAAATTGGCACTGGGTACTTGTATCAAATAGAGTGCCAACTACCTTAAACCACTTAAACCACCACCGGGGGAAATGCGAACAAAAAGAAAAATTGTACTCTTCATCGCGGGATTCTTGTCGATATCCCCACTCTTCGCGCAGACCCGTTGGGGACTGTTTTTCACGCAGGAAGAAGTCAACGTCTGGCGCCAACGGACGGCTTCCGGGCCGTACCGTCAAAAGGGAGACGTCAAAAGCAACTCTCCCGGCGATTGGGACCGGATTCTGAACAACGCCAATTCGTTCGTGGCCAGCCCCTCCGCCTGGCGTTGGCGCGGCTCCACGGCTGGGGGGTGCGTGCAAAGGTTCTCGATCGAACCCCGCACGGAAGGAACCAAACTACGGGATGCCGCCTTCGCCTTCCGCCTGACGGACAACTACCGGTACCGCGACGCGGTGCGGAATGAATTGCTGGCGCAGGCCGCCGATCCCCTCACCGACTTCGGCAACGCCTCGCGTTGGTGCGCGGCTCCCAACGGCCTGGCCGATGCCAATCCCGGCTTCGCAATCACCGAATGGCTGAAGCGACTGCTGGTTGGCTACGACTTCATCCGCAGCACCCTTACCCCGGGCGAAAGGCAGACGCTGGACGCCTGGTTTCTGAAAGCCGGGCTGTATTTTCAGAACAGCATGGACAACAACTATGCGTTCAACCGCCGGTTTGTTGATCGCAACAACGGCAATTATACCCTGACCCAGTATTCCACCGCCAGTGAGAAGGTCAACCCCACCTACGCGACCTACTACGGGGGCTACTCAGTGGGATTTCTGGCGCAGGCTTACAACAACCGCTGGGCAGCCATCGCCAGCTTCGTCGGGTTAGTGGGACAAAGCCAGGCCCACGCCGGCCTCAAGAAAAGTGCCAAGATGTGGTACCAGGAATGGATGCGGTACGCGATTTATCCCAGCGGTGACGTGGCAGACATGCACCGCAGTACCGGACCCGGCGTGGACGGGGGGCCGTCCAACAACGAAAAGGGACTCAACTACGGCTACTCTACCGTGGGGGCAATGGCCCTGTTGGCGGATGCCTTCGCCCGGGCCGGCGATCCCTCCCTCTACGACTACACGACTTCCGAAGGGGCGTACGGAACCGAAGGAACGCCTAAAAACCTCAAAAAGGTAATCCTCAATTTGTTGGATTACCTCAATCAAAGCAAATACAAGTACGCGACCACCAACGCGGGCAACGTCGGCCGGAACGAATACCTGATCAACGGCGTGGATCCCAGTGTTTCCGGTGCCAACGAGATCGTCGCGGATGCGTGGTTCGCCCGGGCAAACCTCTACTACCGGGATAGCAAAATCAGCAACGCCTACGAGCGGAAGGGATCCGGCACGCGGGGATACCCGGAGTGGCCGCGAAGTGCGGGACCCCACCAACCCTGGAGCGGGCACGCCGATACGTCCCCGGGTGAGCTGCTGATGTGCGGTCAACTGGAAGGAAAAGTCTGGCCCTTCGGCGGTTCCAACGACGATGATGACCAAAAAGCCGACAACTTGCAGAAAGGGACCATTAACTGGGAATACTGGAAGAACGTCGCTGGAATGGGGGTATCGGCCGTTCCGGTGAACACCCGGCCGGACGAAGTCCGGGTGCAAACGAGCTTTGAAGCACCCACCGACGTGGCCGAGAACTACGCCGCCCGGATGAGGGGCTACGTCTTCCCGCCGGTCAGCGGAAATTACGTCTTCTGGATTGCCAGCGACGACCAGAGCGAATTGTGGCTCAGTCGGGACAGCAACCCCGGCAACCGGGCGAAGATTGCCGTTTGCGAAGGATACACCGCTCCCCGGCAGTGGGACAAGTACGGTTTCCAGCGTTCGGCACCGGTCTACCTGACCGGCGGCCAGAAGTACTACATCGAGGCCCTGCACAAGGAAGGGCCGGTTTACGACAACCTGGCCGTGGGCTGGCAGTTGCCCGATGGTCAGCAGGAAAGGCCCATTCCCGGCAACCGGCTCGCCCCCTTCGCGGACAATGCCAGTACCAGAACCGAGTCACTGGCCGAAGATTCAACCGTCGTTGAAGAACCCACCGAAGGAGCGTCCGTGCTGGTATTTCCCAATCCGGCCGACGACCAGCTCACGGTGGAGTGGACGGATATTCCGGACGGGCCAGTGAAAGTTTCCGTCCTGGATCGGTACAACACCGTCCACTACCAGCGCGAGTACGCAGCTGGCGACGGGTCTTCCCAGGAAATTGACCTGGCACCGCTGCAACTGGAACCCGGTATCTACTATTTAAAAATTGAATCCGAGCACCTGAACAAGGTGGTCAGGATTGCTAAGCAGTAATCAGTGCCGGTTCCCCTGGTCACTCCGCTGGGCAGAACCCCGCTTCCCGCAACGGTGGGCGGCACTCCGCGAAAAGCTTTCATTCGCCCCGCGGCTTCCATTCCATCCGGAGGCTGCGGGGCGAGTGCGCGCGAGAAATTTTTCCGTCTCCGGTAGCAAAGCGTCCGGTTGGCTTTGCCGCGATGCGTACTTTTTACGGTGGTTTTATTGGTTCTTCGACGCACTTTTTCTCCATCTTTGAGGAAATACGGAACTTCAGGTAACGGAACCGGATGAAGCAACCACCGTAATCGAGGAAGTTTCGGGAAAATTCCGGCCAGCGAAACAAGGTCGCTTTCATTCGGGAGCAGCAGGCTCGGAATTTGGCCGTTGCCGCCCCGGTGCGTTTCTCCCGGTAATCAGGCCGCTTGGTAAGGCTCCGCACCCGGCGGCGATCGCCCCACCCACCCCGAATGGATTGGTATGTTTGACTTCTTTAAAAAAATCTCTTCCCGGCGCACCCCAGTCAAGCCGATTCTGCTGCTCGCCGACGTCAACGGCGTTCCCCTGCGGGAAGGCGACTTGGTGGAATCACTCCGTTACGACCTGGGCCGGTGCCGGGTGCAGTTGGCAGACCCCGGCTACGCCTACGAATCGCTGGCTACCGGCGAACGGGTCGGCTGGCTTCGCATGGTGGATGCAGCCACCGGCTTCCAGAAAGTGAAAAAAATCGAGACGGACGCGTAATTGTGAATTACATTTTAATCAAACCGCTTACCCTGGGTGTTCAACCAACGGACGCGGTTAACCCGTCGGATGGTTCGAACCTTGTGGTGCAGAAAGCGTACCGTGGAAGTCACCGGATGGATACGGGTTTCGTCCGTTCTGTCTGCATTGCCTACTCCAACCTGTAACCTGCAACCCGCAACCTGCAACCTGCTTCTCACCTTCCCCAACCTGATATCCCGCCGCCATTCACGGAGGTAGAACGGCGGCAGGGTTACGCACTCCGGGGTGACTCGACCCTGTTCGTGTACGACGACGCCTGCTACGGAAGGAAGCCCGGCCGCGTGGTTGTGACCGGCTCGTTCCGGGGCTGGAATGCCGGCATGAACGCGCCCGAATGGACTTTAAAATCGCTGGGCGGCACTCCGCTTTCCTCCACCATCTGGCTCCTATCGGTGGTCAATCCCAACCAGGAACGGATCGCGCCGGGGGCGGAATTCAAGTTTCGGGTCGACAACGGGGTGTGGCTCGACCCGCCCGCCGGAACCCCGAACCAGCAACGGGGCAACCTCGTGTTTAGACCAGGCGTGTCGCCGCCTGGCCTGCGGGCTGAAATCCGCAACGACCGGGCCGTCTGGGCCGAAGTGCGCGGCGACCGCCTCCCGCCGCCGCCCGACCCGCGGACCTACCGCCTCACCGATGCGGCCGGCAACGAACTCCCCATCGCTTCGGTACACCCCCGTGAAGGGGGGCAATGCCAAATCACGCCCGCCCGGGCCCTCGATAAACGCCGGGTGTACTTTCTTGAAATCCCGTCTCTAAAACTCTCCACGCGCTGCTCATTCGACGGTTGGTTCCGGGAGCTGTATTCGGACAAGGAACTGGGAGCCAACATTTCCGGGGACGGCACCACCACCTTTCGGGTGTTTGCGCCCCGGGCCGAGCAAATGCGCCTGTACCTGTACCGGGAGGCAACGGACGCGGAACCGTATCAAACCCGGGACCTGCGGGTGGATGCCGATGGCGTGTGGGAGGCGACGGTGAACGAAAACCTGCGGGGCGTCTGGTACAACCTTACCGTGCACGGTCCCGTCGAGCCGGGCAACTACTTCTACGAATCTCACCCCGTACGCATTTCCGATCCGTACGCCCGCGTGTCGGACGACACCTTCGGCAAATGCCGCGTGTGGCCGGCTACTAAGCCCGCCACGCCGCTCAAAAACGGCATCCCTCCCCTGGAAGACGTGATCGCCTACGAAGTGCACGTGCAGGATTTCACCGGTCAGCTGCCCGTCCCCGAGCCCGTAAAGGGCACGATTCCGGCGATGACCACGCCGGGCTTGCGCAACGCGAAAGGGGAGAATATCGGCTTTGATTACCTGGTGGGCCTGGGCATCAACGTGGTGCAGCTGATGCCCGTTCAGGAGTACCTGCATTACCCCGACGCGACGTGGCGGGCGGCTTTCGCCCGCGACCCGTACCTGCTCGAACAGGGGGTGAACCGGGAGAACTACGACTGGGGCTACCGCACCTCGCACGCCTTCGCGGTGGAAAGCCGCTACCGCCGCCGGGATACGGAGCCGGGGGCTCAACGCGACCAGCTCCGCGACCTGGTGCAGGCTTTTCACGACCGGGACATTGCCGTGGTAATGGATGTCGCCTTCAACCACACCGCCGAGAACATGGACGGGCGCGACCACGTGTTTAATTTCAAGGCTTTGGATGCGCAGTATTATTACCGCACCAAAAACGGAGAGCTCCTGGGCGAGTACGGCAACGAAACCAAGTCGGAGGACCGCCCGATGGGGCAGCGCTGGATCAAGGACCAGTGCCTGCATTTCATCCGAGAGTTCGGCGTAGATGGCTTTCGCATCGACCTGGCCGGACTCACCGACCGGCAAACCCTGCTCGCGCTCAAAGAAGCGATCGGCGGGGACAAGATTCTGTACGGCGAACCCTGGATCGCTTCCCAAGACCCGGCCTACGAAGCCAACCCGGCGTGGCATTGGTACAAGGAAAATGCTCCCCTTACTTTCTTCCAGGACGACAGCCGCGACGCTTTCAAGGGGCCGATTTCCAACCCGCGCCACAAGGCCACCGACCGGGGCTACGCGGGCGGCAACGCGGCCCTGCGCGAGCGGGTGAAAAAGGGATTGACGGGCTTTCCCGAGGACCAGACGCCTCTTTCCGGTATCAACTACCTCGACATCCACGACAACTGGACGCTGGCCGATCAATTTGCCACCCGCCACTGGGACGGACGCTTTGGGGTGGACGAGGAAAACGTGAAGCTGGCGGCGGTGCTGCTCTACACTTCGCTCGGGCCAATCGTCACGCACGGCGGCACGGAACTGCTGCGAAGCAAGGGGCTGGCTCCGCTACAGGAAACCGTGAAAGTGCTCCCCTGGCCGTCCGCCCCCCCGAGCAAGCTCTACTTCCACGGCAAGCGCGACACGTACAACCTGCGCACGGCCAACGAGTTCGTCTGGGACAACGTGGGCAAAACCAAGCGTGATCCCGGTAGTTGCTGCGACTACGCCAACGTGCTGGCTTATTGGCGCGGCCTCAATCATTTTCGACGGGGTGAACACGGCCGGGTTTTCCGGCGAGCCCGGGCCGTTCCGGCCGGGTATTACCAGTGGATCGAACCCGCTAACGCGTATCAACTGGGCTACCTGGTGGACGGGAAGGTGCTGGTGCTGCTCAACACCGAACCGAAACCCAATGCGTTCGAGGGAGTTTGCCTGACCGCCGGCGACTGGCGGCTGGTGGGCAACGGCCGGGAAATCAACCCTGGCGGCGTACCGGACGCGGATGACCGGTTGGCCGGCGGCCAGAGGCATTCGCTGTTGCTGCCGGCCACGAGCGCGAAGATTTGGGTGCGGGAGTAGCGTCAAGAACGGAGGCGATATCATCCGACACGGGTGCGGGGTGGAAAGCGTTGTGCCTTGGATAAAGTTTGAAAGAATTTTTTGCCGTCAAGTCCGAGGAAGTTGCCATATTAGGTTGATAAACCGCCCGTCAAAATCCTGGACGCGTGCGAAAACAAAAATAAAAGTCGATGAGCAGCGGTACTTCGCCCAAACCAGCGTATGAGGGTAGAGAAACGGCATTCTTCGTCCGGGAGGTGCCGGCAGCGTACGTACTCAGCCAAAAAATGATTTTCGGTTTTTTGCGGCGCGGCCTGGCCCGCCTTCGTTGGGGTCGGCAGCAGGCTCGACGTCACGCGTACGTTTTGCTTTGCTCGGTCGGTCTGGGCGTAGCCGGCGCGGGGAAAGCGCCGCAGTCGTCCCTCCCGGCGGTGAGGAGCGACGCGTCGCTCGCAGTTTACGTCTTTCTGGCTACGGAGTGTCCCCTTTCGCAGAGTTATACGCTGCCACTCAACCAATTGTCTCAACGCTACGCAGCAAGCAAGGTGACCTTCACTGGGGTATTTCCGGCGGAAGACGACCAGAACAAAAACATCCGCGATTTCGTGAACCGCTACCGGGTGGCATTTGCGGTCCGGCGCGATCCGCAGCAGCGGCTTACCCGGCAGTTCGGCGCTACCGTCACGCCGGAAGCTTTTTTGGTTGATGGCCAGGAGCGGGTACTTTACGCGGGTAAAATTGATGACTGGGCGATTTCGTTGGGGAGAAAAAGGCCGGTGGTAACCGAAAAGTACCTGGAAGAGGCCATTCGCGCGGCGTTGGCCGGCCGGCCGGTCGCCGTGGCGCGCACCGAGGCGGTGGGTTGCCTGATCGAAGCCCTGCATCAACATTGAGACCGGACCGGGGTTTGGCGGGCAGGCATTGTTTCGGCTGAACGTCTGGTCCTCTAATCCGGAAAGCGCTTTTTAAACGAATAGACCCTACAAAATGAACAACCGTTTTCGGTGGGGACCCGTGACCCTCTACAACCTGGGGGCTTCGCTTTACGATTTGCTGACCACCCAGGAATACTGGTCAGAATCAGTGAGGCGATTGGCGGGGCAATTCCAATCCGGACGGCCGGACTTGAAAATACTGGACCTGGGTTGCGGGGCGGGGGTGAGCGCGTTTGCCGTGGCCGAACGGTTTGCCGGGGCGGAAGTCGTGGGCATCGACATCGCCGAAAAAATGATCGAGAAAGCCCGTTTCCACCACCGATCCGACTTTCCACACCTGCGCAACGTTCGTTTCGAGCAGGCCGACGCGGCTTCGCTGCCCTTCGGAGCGCAAACGTTCGACATTGCCATCGGCCACAGTTTTCTCTACCTGGTGCCGCAGCCGGAACGCGTTTTAAGGGAAGCGAACCGGGTGCTGAAAAGGGGAGGGCAATTGGTGTTGATGGAGCCGCACGCCGACGGGTCCCTCTGGCGCACGATTTTTCGCCGCACTGACTACGTCGGGAAACTGCTGGCAAAGCCTGGTCCCACTTTCCGGTTTATCCTCTCCATTGTGGCCTGGCGGCTGTTCAGTTCTTTCCAGGGACAAATCTCTTCCCGGTACGCCCGACAGTTGTTCGAGGGGGCCGGCTTCGGGCGAATTTCCACCCGGCCCACCCTCGATCACCTGGGTTTGTATTGCATCGGGTTTGCCGTTTAGGCCCACCGTTCACCGGGACCCATTGGATAGCGCCGAGCCATCCAATGGGTCCCGGTAAGGGCGTTTACCGTTTGGCGTTTGGTTGAAACGTTTTTAACGCCGAATGCCAAGCTACTTTTTCACAAATTTCAGGGCCACGCCGTTCATGCAATAGCGGAGTCCGGTGGGTTCGGGGCCGTCTTCAAACACGTGACCCAGGTGGGCGTCGCAGCGGGCGCAAAGCACTTCGTCGCGGGTGTAGCCCAGGTCGTTGTCGGTGCCGATCACTACGTTCTTCGGGTTGATGGGTGCCCAGAAGCTCGGCCAGCCGGTACCCGATTCAAACTTGGTTTTCGATTCGTACAAGGGCAGCGCGCAGGCCACGCACTGATACGTTCCTTGCGCCTTGTTTTTGTTCAGCGCGCTGGTGCCCGCTCTTTCCGTACCCTTCTCCCGGGTAACGTGGTACTGCTCGGGGGTCAGGATTTTCTTCCACTCGGCAGCGGTCTTCACCACTTTTTCACTGGTCGCAAATCCCTGGGCCGCCCCTTTGCTTACGGAGGCTTCGAGTTGGTTGTTCTTGCCCGGCTGGGCGCAGGCCGCCAGCCATACCGACGGTAACCACAGAATAATTAAAACGAATGTACGCATGGGAAATTGAATAAGTAAACTGAATAACTATTTGGCAAATGCGCCAGACCTACGCATAAACCCGTACCCGGATGAAAAGTTTCCCTTACACTTACGCACGCGAAGGCAGCCCGGATTTTCGGACGAATGCGTCCGCTGGCTGACCGTACGCCGGATTCGGGCGGTTCCATTACCCGCTCCCAGTGAAATACCTAAACCAACTCTTTTTCTTATTCCCAATCCCAGTTCCTATGGAAACACACCAACTAACGGTCCGGCGCACGGCCCGCTACGCTACGCTGGGCCAACTAAACGCCGATACGCGGCAGGTCTGGTTTGTGCTGCACGGCTACGGCCAATTGGCCGAGTACTTCATCCGTCGTTTCGACGTGCTCGACGACGGACATACCTACGTGGTGGCACCCGAGGCCCTGTCGCGTTTCTACCTGCAAGGAATGGGCGAGGGCAGCGGCCGGGTAGGAGCCACCTGGATGACCCGCGAAGACCGCCTCAACGAGATCGACGATTACCTGCATTACCTCCGCACGCTGCACCAGACGCTGGTTGGGGAGGGAGGGCGTTGGCGAACCGGTTTGCTGGGATTCTCGCAAGGTACTGCCACCGC
>JACMKY010000705.1 GCA_014379925.1 Cytophagales bacterium
ACGACGGCCGCAGCCTGGGTTTGTTGCTGCAAGCTTTCCCCAAGGGCAACCTGCCCGTGCCGGGGGAAGCGGCCCAGTCACTGCCAACGCTGTCGGTGGGCCTGACGATGAACACCCCGGGCAAAGCCATCCCCGCCGAAGCCCCGAAAGCCTACCTGCAACTGCAAGCCTACGACGAAGGGGGCGGAGCGGCCGGGCAAGAGACCCGCTTTGTGGGCAGCTCGGACTGTCTAGTGGAACACTACGGGCGTAGAAAGTGGCAAGAGGTAAGCGGCAGGCACGCGTAATCGCTTACTTCCTGCTTCCCACTTTGTCCGGTCAGGAAAACAATTCACCCGGTTTGCGGCGAATTTCCGGCCGGACCGGCTGGCTTTTACCCAATCGTTTTGCATATTTGTCGGCGACTCACGGGGATGAGTGACCCACTTACCGTTTGGACCCCTCGGAATGGCCAACGATTTTTAGCCACTCAATGAATCCCCCGTGTCTTTACGCCATCTTTTCCCATGGAAATATTTTTACTGTTTGTGTTGATTGGCTTAGCCATCCGGATCATCAACCGGGTGAGTAAAAATACCGAGGATTTGCGCAGGGAAATGGGGCAGTTGAGAAGCGAATTAAAAACCTTCCAAGCATCGCCCCGGACCGAAACGTCCACGCCGGAAACCAGACCGGTGGCAGCAGCCCCCGCGCCCCCACTACCGAAGAAGCCGGAGCCAGTCCTGCCCGAGAAACCTGCCTTGCCAACGATAGAGGAATTGCTGGCCTCCCGGCCCGAATTGGTTAAACGAGCAGCAAACCCGGCCATACCCGAACCGAAGCCGGTCCGGGAGCCGGAACCAATGGTCGCATCAGCCAGGCCGTCGGTGCCGGCTGAACCGGAGCCCGCTTTCTGGGAGAATTTTTTGAAGAACAATCCCGACCTGGAAAAACTCATCGGGGAGAATCTCATCAACAAGATCGGCATTGCCATGGTGGTGCTGGGCATCGGTTACTTCGTCAAGTTTGCCATCGATCAGGAATGGATCAACGAGATTGGCCGCGTATTCATCGGCGTCCTGGCCGGTGGCCTCCTCATCGGGGTGGCGCACCGCCTCCGGCAGACGTTCAGCGCCTTTAGTTCCGTTCTGGTAGGTGGTGGTTTGGCCGTACTGTATTTTACCATTGCCATTGCCTTTCACGAGTACCAGCTCTTCAGCCAGACGGGGGCCTTTCTGTTGATGGTCATCATCACGGGCTTTTCCATCGTACTGTCCATTGCCTATGACCGCGTAGAACTGGCCGTACTTTCGTTGGTTGGTGGTTTTGCTACGCCCTTTATGGTCAGTACCGGCCAGGGCAATTACCAGGTTTTGTTCACCTACGTACTGATCCTCAACGGGGGGATGCTGGCGCTGTCGTACTTTAAAAAGTGGAACCTGGTGCACGTGATCGCCTACGTTTTTACGGTGGTTCTTTACGGCGGCTGGCTCAGTACCAGCGTGGCTGACGCGCCCAATCCGCCTTACGCGGGCGCCCTGGGGTTCGGCACCCTTTTTTACCTGGTATTTTTTGCCATGAACATCGTTTACAACGTCAAAGAAAAAGCCCGGTTCTCGGCCCTGGAAATCAGCTTGCTGCTCAGCAACACGGGGCTTTATTACGCCGCCGGGATGTTCATCCTCGCACACATCAGCCAGGGTGCCTACCAGGGCTTGTTTACGGTAGCGGTGGCCGGGCTGAACTTCCTCTTCGCATTCGTTCTCTTTAAGCGCGCCAGCGTGGACCGCAACCTGATCTACCTGCTGATCGGGCTGGTCATTACCTTCGTCAGTCTGGCGGTGCCGGTGCAGTTGGAGGGCAATTACATCACGATGTTCTGGGCGCTGGAGGCCGTGCTGCTGTTGTGGTTTGCCCAAAAGTCGGGTTTGACGCTGGTGGCCAAGGGTTCGGTGGTTGTGACCGGCCTGATGCTGGTCAGCTTGTGGATGGACTGGGGAAACGTGTACGGACAAACGGCGGCCGACCACCCGATGACGGTTTTGCTCAACAAGGGATTCGTAACCAGTTTCCTGGTCGTGGTCAGTTTGCTGGCTACGGTCTGGTTGTTGCGTACGCAGGAAAAGCCTTTCAACTTCTGGATCGCGCGGCTGGAAGTGGGGGTCTACCGCCGTACCCTGGGCTACCTGCTGGGCCTGATGATTTACCTGGCCGGCGCCCTGGAATTGAACTACCAGTTGATTACAACCGTCGGCTTCGGTGCCAGCCGGACCATCGTGATGGGTAGTTATCACCTTTTCTTCTCCGCCGCATTACTGGGGTTGGCACAACGGAAAGGACGGGTGCGGCACTGGGTCGGGGCAACGACGCTGGGAATACTGGGCGTCGGGTTGTACGTACTGTTTTTCAACCCGGCTACCATGCAATTGCTGCGCGACCATTTTCTGGGTGGCGAAGCCATCTTTGTCGGTTTTCCTTTCCACTACCTTAGTTTCGGGCTGGTGCTGGGCATCCTGCTGCTCATTACCCGCCACCAAGCCCTGTTCAACCACGCTCCCCGGGCGGTGCACCTCTGGCCCTGGTTTGCGGGTAGTGTGCTGGTGGGGGTGCTGAGTGCGGAGTTGTTCTTCCACGTCATCTACTTCAAGTTCTCCTTTGCCGACGCGGTCGGACGGCAGCAACGTCCGGCGGAGCAACTGGCGGCGGTCAACCGGTTTGACTACCTGCTGACCCAGGCCAACAAAGTGGGTTTGCCCATCCTCTGGGGGGTGTGCGCGTTTGCCTTCATGTGGGTGGGGCTGAACCGTAAAAACAAGAACCTGCGCATCTTATCGCTCAGTTTGTTCGCCCTCACCCTGGCCAAACTTTTTACGTACGACATCCGGGGTATTTCGGAAGGCGGAAAAATCGCGGCCTTCATTTCCCTGGGACTTATTCTGCTGGTCATTTCCTTTATGTACCAGAAGATCCGGAAACTGATCCTGGCCGACGATGCCACCCTTTCGGCGTGAGGAGCAGTGGTAAGGGAGTTGATGAGTTGATGAGTTGATGAGTTGATGAGTTGATAAGTTGATGAGTTGATGAGCGAAGGAGTAACGTGGATACATGGCGTCGGCCTGAATTGTAGTCGATTGTTTTCAGTGGGCGGCAGTCCGCTGGGCGGCAATCCGCTTCCCGCAACGCTGGGCGGCAGTCCGCTTGCGTGCTTGACAACCATTGCCGTACATTGCCGCGTGAAGCTTTTTTTGGGAATCCTTACCGG
>JACMKY010000706.1 GCA_014379925.1 Cytophagales bacterium
AGAAAACCAGAAAAGGAAAAATCGCGAAGGGTTCTTACGGCAACTCCCGTCCCCGACCCGGTTCCAAGTCCAAGAAGCCGACCGAGGCGACCCCTAAGAAGACCCAGTAGGAACGACCCGCGGGCTGGGTCCGCCGGGTTGCCAAAAGCCGGGTGCGTTTCTCAGAACTTGATCCCGGGTTTTTGGTTCTCGAAAGCCGGTTGGCCCTGGTTGCCGGTATTGCCCGGGGTCATCCCCTCGTTCAAGGATGGATTGGTAGGCCAACGGGCCCGACCGGTGTTGTGACGTAATCCGGACGGGCCAGGTTGGCGGCGATGTTGGGCGGCACGAACCGCGTCCGCTTTTTGACGCCGGCCAGCGGTTCGGGTGGTGACCCGCACGGATGGGTTGGCTACCCGCCGATTTCCCGCAGTACTTCCTTTACGCGATCGGCCGCGTCTTTGAGCAGCACGGCGGAATACACTTTCAGGCCCGACTCGTCAATGATGCGCGCGCCTTCCTCGGCGTTGGTTCCCTGCAGGCGCACGATGATGGGTACGCGGATGTCGCCGATTTTCTTGTACGCTTCTACCACGCCGTTGGCTACCCGGTCGCACCGCACGATTCCCCCGAAAATATTGATCAGGATGGCCTTCACGTTCGGGTCCTTGAGGATGATTCGGAAACCGGCCTCCACCGTTCTGGCGTTGGCTCCGCCGCCCACGTCGAGGAAGTTGGCCGGTTCTCCGCCCGACAGTTTGATGATGTCCATCGTGGCCATTGCCAGCCCCGCGCCGTTGACCATGCAGCCGACGTTGCCATTGAGTTTGACGTAGTTCAGGTCCGACTCCCCGGCTTCCACCTCGAGCGGATCTTCTTCATTGGTATCGCGCAGGGCCACGAAGTCCTTGTGGCGGAACATGGCATTGTCGTCCAGGTTCACCTTGGCGTCCACAGCCAGAATCTTGTTGTCCGACGTTTTCAGGACGGGGTTGATCTCGAACATCGATGAGTCGGTGTCGATGTAAGCCTTGTAAAGGGCGTGGATAAACCGCACCATTTCCTTGTGCGCATCGCCTTCCAGTCCCAGGGCGAAGGCGACCTTGCGGGCCTGGAAAGGCTGGAGTCCCACGCGGGGATCGATCCATTCCTTGATGATTTTCTCGGGCGTGTGCGCGGCCACTTCCTCAATATCCATTCCGCCTTCGGTGCTCACCATGATCACGTTGCAGCTTTTGGCGCGGTCGAGGAGGATGCTGACGTAAAATTCCTTCGGCTCATTGGGACCAGGGTAGTACACATCCTGCGAAATCAGGACTTTGTTCACCTTCTTGCCTTCGGGAACGGTTTGGTGAGTCACCAGTTGCATGCCCAGGATCTGCTTGGAGATTTCCCGCACCTCGTCGTAGTTCTTGGCTATTTTCACGCCACCGCCCTTGCCGCGGCCACCCGCGTGAATTTGCGCCTTGATCACGAACCACTTGGTGCCGGTCTGCTGGTTCAGTTCACGGGCGACTTCCACCGCCTGGGCGGGTGTGTCAGCCACGATTCCCTCCTGAATCCGTACGCCGTAGCTTTTCAAGATATTTTTCGCCTGATACTCGTGAATGTTCATGGAGGGGATGAGTTTATGAGTAAGGGGATTTATGAGTGAGCGAAATAGTATTTTGCGCGTAAATTAGGCAATAGAATCTGAACGAGGAAGCTATTTCTTCCCATCCGGGGATGGATCACGCATTTGTACGCTACTTCCCTGATCCACTAAATAAATGCATAAATTCCCTCACCCATAAACTTATAAACTCCCAAGCCCCATATGCTCGAGGCCCGCAACGTAACCAAATCGTACCAGCAGCTAAAGGTTTTGAAGGGAATCGATCTGGTTATCCAGTCCGGTGAAATCGTTTCCATTGTCGGGGCGTCGGGCGCGGGCAAGAGCACCCTGCTGCACATCCTGGGTACGCTCGACAAGCCCGACGCGGGTACTGTGCGGCTCAACGGCACGGACCTGACTACCTTCCGGGGCAACGAAATGGCGGGCTTCCGTAACCGGCACATCGGCTTCATCTTCCAGTTTCACAACCTTTTGCCGGAATTCACGGCCCTGGAAAACGTCTGCATTCCGGGTTACCTGGGCAAGAAGGACCCCCGGCAGGTGGAAACGCGGGCGAAGGAACTGCTCGCCCTGCTGGGACTCGGGGAGCGGCTGAATCACCTGCCCGTGCAGCTTTCCGGCGGCGAACAACAGCGCACCGCCGTGGCCCGTGCGCTGATCAATTCGCCTTCGGTGGTGTTTGCCGACGAACCCAGCGGCAACCTGGACTCCCGCAACGCCGAAGAATTGCACAAGCTTTTCTTCCGGCTCCGTCAGGAACTGAAGCAAACTTTCGTCATCGTCACCCACAACGAAGACCTGGCCCGCATGGCCGACCGCAAGGTGGAAATGAAGGATGGGCTGATCGTGGATTAGTGGTTGGTTACGGGTTACAGGTTACAGGTTGCAGGTTGCAGGTTACAGGTTACGGGTTGCAGGTTACCAGGCTGCCTTCGCAGCGCTACTTCGTAGGATTGCAGGTTGTAATTCTACTTTGTTAGATTGAATTCGACTACTTGTTTCACACCCCGTCCTTGGCCCAAAGTCGTCAAAAAGGACAACTTTAATCATCTGATTTCAATCTAACAAAGTAGAAGTAAGTAGTCGAGCAGAAGTAACACAACATTTGTGTCGAGTATCGAATTAGCGTTCAATTACTGAATTCAAGTAAACACAATAGCCTGTAACCATCCATCAATCCACGATTGCCTGGTAGACCAGCACCCGGAATTTGTCCTGAGCTTCCCCGACGGCGCGGCTTGGGTACACCTGGGTCAGTAACAGGGCAATTATTTCTTCGCGGGGATCGGCCCAGTACGTGGTGCCGAAAGCGCCGCCCCACGCGAAGGTTCCCACCGACACGGGGAAACGGGCACTCGATTTATCCGTGGCCACCGAAAATCCCAGCCCGAACTTGTCCGGGCCGAGCGACAATTGATCAATTTGGTTGGTAAGCATCAGGTCCACGGTCTTCCGGCTCAGCAGTCGCTGGCCGTTGTACTCCCCGCCGTTGAGCATCATTTGCAGAAAAACCGCGTAGTCCAGGGCGGTGGATGACAAGCCGCCGCCCCCCGAAAAATAGCTGCCCTCCGGCGCGAGGGGGAAGTCCCTGGGCAAGCCCCGCCGCCTTTCCGGCAGCTTTTCGGCTTTCCCTTCCTGGTTTTCCCCGTGGAGCATAACCAACCGGTGGCCTTTCGAGAGAGGCAGGTAAAAATACGTGTCCCGCATCGCCAATGGCTCGAAGATGCGTTGCCGGAAAAAATCGGCCAGGTTCTGGCCCGACAGCACTTCCACCAGGTAGCCCAGCATGTCCACGCTCAGGCCGTAGGTGAACTTCTCGCCGGGGTTGTGCAGCAGGGGCAGTCCCGCCAGTACTTTCATCCGGTCCTTCAAGGTCATCCCGGCTGCCCCGATCAGGTCAGGAACGCCCGCTTTGGCGTACACGGCGCCCGTCAACTTGGGATTGGTGAATCCGTAGCCGATGCCCGACGTGTGGGTGAGCAGGTGCCGGATGGTGACTTCGCCCTGGGCTGGCCGGGTGGTATAGGAACTGTCCTTTTCGTTGAACTTGTCGAGTAGGACGGGCTTTCTGAATTCGGGAATGTACTTCGCCACCGGATCGTCGAGCAGAAAGCGGCCTTCTTCGTAGAGCATCATCACGGCCACGCTGGTGATGGCCTTCGTCTGGGAGGCGATCCGGAAAATGTCATCTTTCTGCATCGGCTCCTTTTTCTCGCCGTCCTTCATCCCCAGCCCTTTGTAGTGGATGATTTTGCCGTGGCGGGCAACCAATACCACCGCCCCCGGAATCCGCCCTTGGTCGATGTATTGCTCCAGCGTCCGATCCAGCCGGGATAGCCGCTCCGATGACATGCCTGCTTCCTCGGGTTTGGCCGGCACCAGGACCCGGCGGGAATAGCCGGCTTCCGGCACCTGGGCGAAAACGACGCGGGCGAGCAGGAGGGAGGCCGCCAGCGACAGCAGGAACTTGTTCATAAGGTTGTCAGGAATGGTGGCGTGAAGATAGCATACTTCGGGCCGTTCCCGCCAAACCGAAGGATGAATTCCGTTGCCTTTTCGGTACATTTGTACGAGCTACTCCTCCCAATAATGGAAACCTACGTGATCAATCCCCGGGCCTTCGGCGAAATGACGGAAGATCAATTTTTTCAATTCTGCTTGGACAACAGTACGTTGCGAATTGAACGAAACAGCGGGGGACAAATCATCATTATGCCACCCACCGGATCGTAAACCGGCATTTCTAATGCTGACATCAATGCGGAATTGGTCAATTGGAACCGAAAGGCAAAACTTGGGCTTTGCTTCGATTCCAGTGCGGGCTTCACCCTGCTCAACCGGGCCGTTCGTTCACCCGATGCCGCCTGGATTGCCAAAGCAAGGTGGGAGGAGATACCGGCAACCGACCGAAAGAAGTTCGCTCACCTCTGCCCGGATTTTATCGTCGAATTGATGTCGGAAAACGATACCCTGCACGAGAGTCGATCGAAGATGCAGGAATGGATG
>JACMKY010000707.1 GCA_014379925.1 Cytophagales bacterium
AAACTCGCTTTCACTGGCCACCCGGAAATTCACAAAAAAGCCCAGCTCGTTACTTTCTTGACCTTCGACTAGAACATTGTATATTTTCATGCATCGTATTTGTTGAATTCCACTTCTTTTTTAGTCAGCGGTTATTACAGATATTCTTCATCTGATTCCTTGCTTTGGTATAAATGTATTTGCCTTCCTGAGCTGCCGATTTTCTGAAACTTTTGAACCTAATTTAATTTCATCTGGTGAACGCAATGCCTTGTGTATTTCGTCAGGGTGAGCATCTTTACTGACTGCCGACTACTGTCATCAGTTTCCGCCGTCATTTCGTTCCAATGCCTTGCGCACCTCCGCCAGAAAGAGGGGCACTTTCTTGGTAGGATCACCCGCGCCCAGCGTTTCAATGGGAACATATCCCCGGTAGCCCGACGATTGGATGAGGCGCAGGACCTTGTCCAGATCCGTTTTTTGTTCCACGCCGTTCACGAACACGTTTTCTTTCAACTGCCAGTTTACGGCGTAGCGGGCGGTTTGGGCGATTTGCTGGTACGGGTCACCCCCTTGGTAGCTGCCAATATCCAGCACCAGACCGAACCAGTCGGAGTCTACCATTTCCACGATTTTTTGCGCCTGGTCGGCCGTCTTGATGAAATCGTGGTGGTTTTGAATGGCAACCACAACCCCGTGCTGCTTGCCGTACGCCACGCATTCCCGGATGTTGTCCACCATCCAGGCCAGTACCTGATCCCGGCCGTACCCGGCGGGGCTTTGGGTGCCGGAAAAGATCCGGATAACCGGGGCACCCAACTTGGCGGCACCTTCAATCCAGTTTTTCACCAGGGCCACGTCTGCTTTTCTTTTGTTCGCATCCGGATCGGTAAAATCGTTGCGCACCCCGGTGCCACTCACCGCCAGGCCCAGTCGGTGGGCCTGGCGCTTGAGCGCATACGTGTATTCGTCGGCCGGCACCCTCGGGTAGCCGGGAAAATAATAAGCGGTCAGGTCCACCGCGTCGAAGCCGTTGGCGGCACAAAAATCCAGCAGGGTGTTCAGGGTCACGGTGCCCTTGCGCAACGGGTCGTTGAAGGAATAGGCATTGAGGCTGAGCTTCAGTTTTACCCCGCCGGGCTTTTCACCCGGATCTGGCGGCCGCGCGGGCGGCGCACTTGATGCCACCGCGGAAGTGGCCAGTAACGGGCTCAGAAGCACGGTCTTCAGCACTTCCCGGCGTTTTGTATGACCTGCCATGCACGAAAAATTTATCGTTGATTGCATTTTGAATTATCATTCTTTGCCCGAACCAATACCCAAACGGGCAACTTCGACATTCGGCAACGGGGCCGGATTATCCGTCAATGAATCGGCGACGCCGCTTCACCGCCGTCGCGGGAAGTTTGCTCATCCACTCGCTTCCGGCCGGCGGCCGCGTCGCCGAAGGAGTCGGCGGACCAGAAAGATAATCAGCAGGATCGCCAGCGTGCCCACAATCAGCGGTAGCCAGAGGGCCAGCACGGAGAAGACCAGCGACGCGATGTTCTCCACGGTGGCCACTACCGGGTTGCCCAGCCCGCCGGTGGTCGCCGTGGAGCCCAGCCGAATCAGGCCCGTTCCCGCCTGCACCAGACCGGCGCTGCCGCCGCCCACCATCAGGCCCAGCACCCACTGCATCACGGGACCGACCTCACTCACCAGCGACGTGGTGAGCAAGGTTCCCGCCGAAAAAGCGACGGGTAGCGCAACCGCATCGAGCAGGTTGTCGAGCCAGGGGAAGTAATACGCCCCGATTTCGGTCAGCGTGGCCACCAGTAGGATGCCGAAGGCCACCCAACTGCCCATCCACTCGAAACCCGGATTCAGGGGCAGGTAGCCCGCCAGCGACGCGACGTTGGCCACCAGCAACGGGACGAACACCCGGAAGCCGCAACTGGCACTCAAGCCGATTCCCAAACCCAAACTAAGGAGTAATTCCACGGTCCATCGCGTTGTCAGGTTCCCGGCAACCAATCGCTTGCGCGGCCAGGTGCCCGGACGAGATTGGCAAGGTACACTTTTCACCCCATCACCGAACGAAAATCCGTACCTGCCGACGGGTGGCGGCCAACTCGGTTGGTTTTAAGTTTTAAACAGCAAGGTAATCACCAACGACGCTTGAAATTCTTCTAAGAAGCGCAGGCTAAACGTTTACAAACTCATTCGTTGATGCAAATGCATCGACGCTACCCACAAACCCATCAACTCGTTTACCTATCGATCCACCGTGAACGGAATTGCCGTATATTGCCCTTTCAACCCCGCTCCGTGCGTTTTTTGTTCAAGGACCGCAGCGTCTATCCAGGCCGTTGGTTTTGAAGAACCCCATGAAGAAAGAAGTCTTGTGGCTGCTTCTGCTGAGCACGCCCCCCCTTTGGGCGCAAACCCCGCCGAACGTTTCCTCCATTCCGTCCGGCGCGGACCGGAAAGAACTCCACCGGCTGTCGATCCGGTTTCGGGAGGAGCACCGGGCGAGCCGCTCGGCGGCGCTGGCATCCGCCCGTCGAAACGGCTGGGTGGTTCAGCGGACGGGCCGGAACGGGCGCCACCTCGTGCTGCAGCAACTCGACGAACGGGGAATGCCCCTCTACTACGTCACCGACAACAACGCCCTCGCCGCCGCCACCACGCGCACCAACCAACTCTACGCCGGTGGCTCGCTGGGACTGAACCTGACCGGGGGCAGCGCGGTGATGGCGGGTAAGCTGGGCATGTGGGACGACGGCGCGGCGCGGCTTACGCACCGGGAACTGACGGGTCGCATCACCCAGGTGGACGGCGTGACGATGGTACTCAACCATTCTACTCACGTGGCGGGTACGTTGGTGGCGGCCGGCACCAACCCCATCGCCAAAGGAATGGCTTTCGGGGCCAAACTGAAAGCCTGGGATTTCAACGGCGACCTTTCGGAAATGACCGCCGCCGCCGCCGACCTGTTGGTTTCCAACCACTCGTATTCCACGCTGGCGGGCTGGGACCTGGATACCGACCTGCCCGGCAACGACAACAACCTCAAGTGGCGGTGGTACGGCGACGTCGGCGTGAGCACCACCGAAGACTACAAGTTCGGTTTCTACGGCGAGGCCGCCCGGCAGTGGGATCTGGTGACCTACAACGCGCCGTACTACCTGCCGGTCAAGTCGTCGGGAAACAGCCGGGGCGACAACGGCCCCCCGTCGGGAACGACCTATTACCTGGGCAGCGGCGGGACCACCAGCACCGAAACCCGGAAAGCCCAGAATGACTACGACCTGATCAGCACGACCGGCAACGCCAAGAACATCCTCACGATCGGGGCCGCATTCCCGCTTCCCAACGGCTACCGCGTTCCTTCGGACGTGCGCATCGCTCCCTTCAGCAGCTGGGGACCCGCCGACGACGGCCGCATCAAGCCCGACCTGGTGGGCGACGGCGTGGGGGTGGTTTCGGCTACCTCCGACGCGGACAATTCCTACGGGGCCTTGAATGGCACGTCCATGTCGGCTCCCAACGTAACGGGTTCACTGCT
Organism: Cytophagales bacterium; assembly: GCA_014379925.1. Taxonomy (GTDB): domain Bacteria; phylum Bacteroidota; class Bacteroidia; order Cytophagales; family ES-bin-26; genus ES-bin-26. The sequence goes on from JACMKY010000707.1 coordinate 3,530, forward strand.
GCTGTTGCAGGAACTCTACGCGAGCCGGAACGGCGGGAAGGTGGGCAACGAGCGATTTCTGCGGGCCGCCACCCTGAAGGGTTTGGTGCTGCACACGGCCAACGAAGCCGGTGGGGCGCCCGGTCCGGATTACGTCCACGGTTGGGGACTGCTCAACGCCGAGAAAGCCGCCCGGGTGATTCTCAACGCCGATGAAAACCACCGGCTGGCCGAGCGGACGCTGGCGCAAGGCGAAACGTACGCCTTGCCGGTGATTGCCTCGGGAAACGGCCCGCTGGTAGCCACCCTCTGCTGGACCGACCCGGAAGGAGCCGCCTTGACGGCCAACCCGGCCAACCTCAACAACCGTTCGCCCCGGCTGGTCAACGACCTGGACGTGCGCGTGTCCGAGGGAGCCAACGCCGTGCTCCCCTGGGTGCTCAATCCGGCCAAACCCGCCGACGCCGCCGCGCGGGGCGACAACCTCCGCGACAACGTGGAGCAGGTGGTCGTGGAGAATACGGTGGCGGGCAAAACCTACACGATCACCGTTCAGCATAAAGGAACCTTGCAACGGGGTTCGCAGGCCTATTCTTTGGTCGTCAGCGGGGTGGGTACGGTTGCCTACTGCGCCTCGGGTGCCGCCACCAACGCCGATTCGCGCGTCAACGCCCTGGCTTTCGGAACCATTAACCACGTCCCGCCAACCGGATGCACGACCTACGCCGACTTCACCTCCTTGTTTGCCAACGTCGGTGTGGACCAGGAAACGCCGATTCCGCTGAGTGTGACGCTGGGTACTTGCGGGGGAGACTTCGACAAGATCGCCAAGGTGTTTATTGACTGGAACGGGGACAAAAGCTTCACTGGTGTCGACGAGCTGGTGGCTACCTCCGGCGTGATCAACGGAACGGGCACGTTCACCGCCGCCGTGTCCGTCCCGGCCGGGCTGACGGCGGGCCACCTGACGCGCCTGCGCGTGGTGTGCGTGGAAACCAGCGATGCCGCCGGGGTGGACGCCTGCGGCGGCTACGCCAAGGGAGAAACCCAGGACTACAGCCTCCGGTTTACCGAGCGTCCGGCCGACGTGGGCGTCGCCGGGCTGCTGACCCCCGAAGCGAATGCCTGCGCCCAGGCCGGCCAGAAGGTCGCCGTGGCCATCCGCAACTTCGGTTCGGTTGCGCAAACCAACGTTCCTGTTACCACGGTGGTCAGCGACGCCAACGGCACGGTCGCTACGCTGAGGGGTACGTTTGCCGGTCCCCTGCTCCCTTCCGACGAGGCCACGTTGACGCTGGGTACTTTCGACGCCGTGGCGGGTAGGTCCTACACCTTTGCCAGCCAAACCACCCTGCCCGGTGACCTGAAGTCTTCCAACGATTCCCAGGTTTCGACCCGGACGGTGAGCGAGGTCACGCCCCCGCCTGTCGCTACGGCGGCCCGTTGCGGTACTTCGCCAGTTACCCTCAAGGGCCCGGACGGCGGCACGCTCTACTGGTACGACGCGGCAACGGGCGGCACCCTGCTGGCCGTGGGCAACGCCGCCGTTACGTCGGCGGTTCCGCCGAACGTGTACTACGCCGCCCTCAATGATTTCCGGGGCACCGTGGGCGTCGCCCGCAAGACCGTTTTTCCCAACGGAGGCTACAACCAGTTCAGTCCCGACGTGTTGCTGACGGCCCGGGTACCGTTGGTGATCGAAAGCGCGCGGCTCTACGTCGGCCATTCGGGCAAGATCACCTTTGCGGTGGTGAAATCGGATGGCACGGAGGTTTCCCGCGCCGTATTGGACGTAACCGCCACGCGCAACCCCGCCGCGACGGGCGCGCAACCCGACGATCCAACGGACGAAGGCGCGGTGTACGATCTCAACCTCCGGGTGCCGGCCGCCGGCGATTACCGGATTTCCATTGCTTACGGCAACGGAGCGACCATCTACCGCAACAATGCCATTCCGGACGCGGGATATCCCTTTACCCTTCCCGGCGTGGTGGCCATCACGGGCAATACGGCGACGGCTTCGGGTGGCACTTCAGCCGCCGACTTCTATTATTACTTCTACGACCTGAAGGTGAAGGCGGCCGACTGTCCCAGTTTGCGCGTGGCTGTGCTCCTCACCAACGAACCAGGTCTGACACCGACCATTACGCCAGTGGGAAAAACGACGCTCTGCAACGGGGAACTGGTCATTCTGAACGCGAACACCGGCCCCGGCTTTACCTTCCAGTGGAAGAAGAACGGGGTGGCCCTGCCGGGTGCCACCACGGCTACCTACCTGGCCGGGGAAACGGGCGATTACCGGGTGGAGATCGGGCGGGATAATTGCCTGGAAGCATCCGACGTCCTGACCGTAACTGCTTTCGAACGACCCACCGTGGCCGTGAACGGAACCACGTTCACTTCCAGCCAACTCACTGGCAACCAATGGTTGCTGAACGGGGTAGACATCCCCGGTGCGGCCGGGCCCACCTACACGGCTACCCGAAGCGGGCGGTACGCCGTGCGGGCTTCCCGGGACGGCTGCCCGAACCTGACCTCCGACGAGGTAAGTCTGGTTGTTACGGCGTTGAACAACGGGCCGGGTGATTCCCGCTTCCGGGTATACCCCAATCCGGCAACTGACCAACTGACGCTTGAATACGTCCCGGTCAGCCCGGCGGGGAAGGTGAGGGCGTTTTTGTACAACGCGCTGGGAGCGATCCTGGAGAGCAAAGAACTGCTAAACGATTCCGGCGTGTACCGAACCGGGTTGGACGTTTCCCGGCTGGCCCGCGGCACGTATTTTATCCGCCTGACGGACGGGGCCGCCGGCCGCACCGGACCCGTAAAGACTTTTTTGAAGCAGTAGCGGGGTTGCGCTTCGTGCCAATGGCCGGTTCTGCGGGATTTCGTTGGGTGTGCTTGGGGTCTGTCGGGTCACGAAGCTTTCGGGGCTGCGCTTGGCTGGAACCATCGGATCGTCCGATCCGCTCATCCGCGTAATCCGCGGTTAATTTCTCACTTTGCGTTTCCGCTTAGCCATTCACCCGATGTCAAGTATTTCATCTTCCCTGGAGCGCACGATTCTGCACCCCACGGCCAGCGTGGCCAGCGTGGAAAATGCGATGGCGGAAGCCAGGCAGTACCAGTTGGCGGGTTTGTGCGTTCCCCCGTTCTGGGTGAAGAAAGTAAAGCGCGACCTGGGCGATTACGCCGGTTCGCTGGCTACCGTGGTGGGATTTCCCTTTGGTTATCAGCGCACCGAGTCGAAAATCACCGAAATTGAAATGGCTTTGCAGGATGGTGCCACCGACGTGGAAGTGGCCATGAATACCTCGGCCCTGTTTTCGTCGTCGGCCTCCTGGATTAAGGTCGAATTTGCCAGGTGTGCCACCCTGGTTCACGCCCGTCAGGCCACTTTCACGGTGATTATGGAAGGCTCGGTGCTGGAAGAGGACCAACTCCGCACCTACTGTAAAGTGAGTGCCGATGCGGGGGCGGATTTCGTCAAAAACGCCAGTGGATTCGTAACCGCTCCCCTGCTGATTTCCAACCTCCTTGACCAGATTGCCCTTTTCCGGCGGTTTCTTCCCGCCTCGGTGGCCATCAAGGCCGTGGGCAAGATTCATTCACCAGAAGAAGTCAAGCGGCTCTTGCAGGCCGGGGCCGAGCGGGTTTGCGTGAACGGCTCCGTGAAACGGGTGTTCAATGACTGGCAACCGTTTGCCTGAGGGGTTCCGCCGTGGCGGATGAGTGAACGTCCGAATCGTTCAGGCGAGGAAATCTCCGGCCCCCGCCGGGTGGTAGTCCGACTGGTCGGCGGTCAAATCGGGCAGGTGAACCGTGAGCTGCGTGCCTTGCCCGGCAACGCTCGTCAGCTGGACGGTTCCCGAGAGTTTGTCCACCGTTTGCTTGACGATGTACATGCCCAGTCCCGATCCTTCAGCCTGCTGGGTAGCCCGGAAAAACATCTCGAAAATGCGGGGAAGGTGGGCTTGCTCGATGCCGATGCCGTTGTCTTCGAAGCGCAGGGTAGCCTGGCCGGACGCTACGCTCACCCACACCTTCAGGAAGGCTTGTTGGTGACCCAGGTGCTGGTATTTGATGGCGTTCGACATCACGTTGAGAAAAAGGATTTTGAGCCGGAAGGGGTCGCAATGAAAAGGGCCGCCGTCGATGGCAATTCGAAAATCAATGCGCGAAAAGTGCGGCATGTACGCCAAATCCTGCTGGCACTGTTCGATGATCTCGGTGAAGTCCACGGGTTGCGTCACCACTTTGGTGCGGGTATTGCGCGAGAAATCGAGCATGGACTGGATGAAGCGGTCCAGTTTCTGCACCCGGTTCTCCTGCAGGTGCAGGTAGTTGGCCATTTCATCGGGTTGGGTAGGCAACTTCATCAACGAGATCAGGCCCAGCACCGAGGTGAGGGGTGCCCGCAGGTCGTGGGAGATCTTGTAGACGATCTGATCCAGTTCGTGGTTGCGTTCGGTAAGTTGCTGGTTCAACTGGAGAATCTCGTTTTCCTTGATTTTCTTCTCCGTAATGTCTTCCAACAGCACCGACAAGCCGATCCGGGAGGGAAACACGGATACCCCCAGGTGCCGGTTGCTGCCGTTCCAGGTAGTCTGTGCCTCGTAGGTACGTTTCCGCCGGTCTTGCAGGGTGGGCAGAAACCATCCCTCGGTGGCGGGGTCCTGAACGATGGGAAACACCTCGTAGATGGTTTTGCCCAGCACGTTTTCCGAGGAGAGGCCGGTTCGTCTTTCGCAAACCCGGTTCCAGTACACGTACCGCAGGTCGTGGTCCACGGCCAGGAACATGTCCGTGATGCTCTCGGTCAATTCCTGAAATTTCTGTTCGCTCTGGCTGAGCTTCTCGGTCATCAACGCCCGAATCGCTCCGTTGGCCTCCGTGAGCACTTCGTTGATCGCGTTGTGCTCTTCCGAAGCCGCGTGCAGTTCCTCGTTCATCGCCCGCATTTCCTCGTTGGCCAGGGCCATGGTCTGGTTGATGGTTTCGTTTTCCCGGAGCAGGTGGGTCCTTTGGGCATCGAAGCGGTTTAGCTGCTGGTAATTGAAGTACGCCCCCACCACGGACACGCTGAAATGCAGCCCGCAGAACAGCACAATGCCAAACTCCAGGGGAAAAGCGTAGTGCTGACTCACCAAAACGATCAGGGTGACCATCACCAAGGGAGAAATGAACATGGCCCGGAACGCCGGCCGGGCGTGGCGGCTGCCGGCGTAGACCGAACTGACCACGGTGGTGATTCCCCGGTCGGGATGACGGAAGAGCAGGGCCAGCGCCAGACACGCCAGGCCGAGGGAGGTAAACGGAGGAATCAGGAAGAAAAGGCCCCGGTTGGCGAAGGCTTCACCGCCGAAGAGGTATCCGGCCAGGGCCACGTAGGTGAGGGGAAGCATAGCGTAGGCCAGTACCTGACCCAGCCCGTAGCGGGGCTTGGAAGCGTGCAGGGACAAAAAGCTGACGCTGAACAGCAGGAGGGAGACTGATGCGGAAATCCCGCCCGCCGACGGGACGAACCCCGGCGCCGGCGTTGTTCCCAGCAGTCCGGCCCCGAACAACCCGGTGCCCAGCAGCGCCACTGCCCCGGCAGTCGCCCGGCCGACCCGGTTGACCGGCAGCAGCAAACTGGCCGCCGCCAGACCGAGTCCCAGGGCGTTGACCGGCGTGGCGGCGGGGTGCGGAGTCCCCAGCAACCCGCTCAGCCACTCAGCAAGGCCCAGCAGCAACGCCGCGTAGGCGAGGATCCGCGACAGGGTTCGCAGCCGCGCCAGGAGCCGGGAATCGAATTCCCATTGGAAAGCGGGAAGTTTCATTGGCATCGTTGTGTCGGGTGACCGGTTGAATCGGCTTTCTATGAATTGTCCGTTCGTCCGATAAGTAACCCAACCAATGAAAAGGGCCGTGTACGATCGGAGCGGAATCCCCTCCGTGGCTCATGAAGGCAGCGGTCCTGGCGTCGGATGGGCAACGACGCGACTGATCCTTTTTTGTCACGCGTAATTAATCGGTTCAAATGATTGCGTTTGCCGTTCCGGATTGCCCGACCTTCGTCAGCAAACGACCCGTGATAAAAGCGGGCAGCCACCCGAACCCCGTCGACTCTTCATTCATCCATCCTTACTTATGCAGGCATTCTCACGCAAGCGATTCAGCCGACCCGGCATCGTGGTCGCCATTCTGTTCATCATCGGCTTGATGATCGGTAATTTCGCCTTGTTCTACCACAATCGCTCCTCCCTCCTGAAGAGCCAGCGGGTAAAAGGCCAAGTGGATGAGGTAGTAAAAAGATTCGAGGGATTGTGGGGCCTGGTGCAAATCGGTGACTTGGGCATCCGGGGGTACCTGTTGATCAAGGACGCAAAAATGAAGGTGCCGCTCAACGAAGCGCTCCGGGATTACCCCAGGAAGTTTGACGAACTGGAACAACTGCTCACCGAACAGGGATTCGACGTGGCCCGCATGGCCACTTACAAAAAGCAGTACGTGTCGAAGATGAACGAAACCATCGTCCTGGAACGCTTGCGAAGCGAAGACCGGCTGGAAGAAGCCCTGGCCATCCTCAAAAAGGACAGCGGCTACGAGCTCTGGCGGGTGTTTGCCCCCTTCCAAAAGCAACTCGCCGCTTTCGAGGAAGGACTCCGCGACCAGGCCGAGCGCGACTACCAGGCCAGCCTGAGAAACACGCTGGCCCTGCAAATCATCCTGCTGCTGGTGAGCGTACCAGTCCTGATGGTGGTTATTCACCGGCTTCGGCAAAGCGAAAAGCGGCGACGGGACCTCTTCGCCCAGCTCAACCACAGCAGCCAACGGTACGTCTTCCACCCCGAAGCGGAAAGCGGGCCGGGCCTCAACGAGCAGAAGATCATTGCCGAACTGATTGCTAACCTGCAAAAAGCGGCCGATTTCATCCAGAACATTACCCGGGGCAACTACGAGGTTCAGTGGCTGGGCCTGAACGCGGCCAACCAATCCCTCAACACGGCCACGCTGGCCGGGGAACTGGTGGGGATGCGGGAGCAGATGAAGAAAGTGAAGGAAGAAGACGGCCGGCGGCTTTGGGCCAACGAGGGTCTGGCCAGGTTTTCTGACCGCTTGCGCACCCAGCAAGAAGACCTCGGGGAGCAGTTGAGCGGCTTTCTGGCCGAACTCATCAAGTACGTGCAAGCCAACCAGGGGGCCGTTTTCGTGGTCAAGGAGGAGCCGGGCGGGGAGCGGGTGTTGGAGATGCGGGCCTGCTACGCCTACGGAAGGAAGAAATTCGTGTCCCGGACGGTATACCCGGGGGAGGGCCTGGTGGGGCAGGCCTACCGGGAGAAAGACGTCATCTTCCTCACCGACGTACCGGAGGACTATCTCCAAATCACCTCCGGTTTGGGCCAGGCCCGTCCCAACAGCGTGCTGATCGTTCCCCTGGTTCACGGCGAAGGGGTGGTGGGGGTGCTCGAACTGGCTTCTTTCCAGGTGTTTCAGGAATACGAAGTGGACTTCATCCGCAAGTTGCTGGAAGGGTTGGCCTCGGCCCTGGTGACGGCGGGCGTCAACGAACAGACGCGGAGTCTGCTGGCCGAGTCCCGCCAGCAGGGGGAGGTGATGCGGGCCCAGGAGGAGGAACTGCGCCAGAACACGGAGGAGTTGTTTGCTTCCCAGGAGGCGATGAGCGCCCGCAACCAGGTTCTGGAAAGGCGGTCGAAAGAGCTTCTCACTTCTCAGGAGGCAATGAGCGCCCGTAACCAAGTGCTGGAAAGGCGGATCGCCGAACTGGAGCGATGAATCCGGCATTGCGGATGGCAACTCACTGGCCCGCCCGTTGGGGGAGATCCCGAATGTCCGCGCGGGCGTAACATCCGCCCCGCGCGGACATTCGGGTGGCTGGGAACCGGCCGGCAGATTTGGGAGTTACTGCCTGCGTACCCAAACCTGATTCACATGCCAACCGCTACCAACCACGCCTCCGCGGCGGGTACCATCACCATCGGGGGTGACCTGACGGTCAACCGCCTGGGCTTCGGTGCCATGCGCCTGACCGGATCGGGCATCTGGGGGCCGCCCAAAGACAAAGCGGAAGCCCTCCGGGTGCTGCGCCGGCTGCCCGACCTGGGCGTCAATTTCATCGACACCGCCGATTCCTACGGCCCGCACGTGTCGGAAGAACTCATCGCCGAGGCCCTGCATCCCTATCCGGTAGGACTGGTCATTGCCACCAAAGGGGGGCTGACGCGGACGGGTCCCAACCAATGGCCCGTCAATGGCCACCCCGACCACCTGAAAGAAGCCCTGGAGGGCAGCCTCCGCCGCCTGAAGCTGGACCGCATCGACCTCTACCAACTGCACCGCTTCGACGCGCGCGTACCCGTGGAGGAAACGCTGGGATTCCTGAAAGACAGGCAGGCCCAAGGCTACATTCGTCACCTGGGGGTATCGGAGGTGGGCGTGCCGGACCTGGAAAAAGCGGACCGAACCGTAACGGTGACCTCCGTGCAGAACATGTACAACCTGGGCGAGCGACGCTGGGAAGCGGTGTTGGCGGAAGCCCAACGCCGTGGGATCGCTTTCATTCCCTGGTATCCGTTGTCGGCTGGCAACCTGGCTACCCAGCAAGCCTTGCAACAAGTGGCGGGCCGACACCAAGCCACCGAATACCAGGTGGCCCTGGCCTGGCTGCTGGCGCATTCACCGGTGATGCTGCCCATTCCCGGCACTTCCTCGGTGGCGCACCTGGAAGAAAACGTGGCGGCGGCCTCCCTCCGGCTCACCGAAGAAGACCTGCGGGAGCTTTCCGGCGGGGGTACTTCGGGCGGGCAAAGCTGAGGTGGTCCGGTTGTCTTTTTCGGTTTCTTTTCGGAATTGCGTTCGTTTTAGGTTATC